>NZ_JAQMSE010000209.1:0-12449 GCF_028330045.1 Aphanizomenon sp. CS-733/32 | reverse complement strand
GAAAGATATAAGAATAGTCTCAAATTCCAGAAAGTGATAGGTTTTTAATGGTTTCAATGCTTATTCCTTGCACCTAATTCACTTTTTTACCCCGGAAACTCTTAATATATCTAGGTTTTCGGTTTATTCAGCAAGCCCTAACTAGCGACTTACATTATTACATTAACAATTCCCACTTTACTGGTGTTCCCGCTTGAACATCTGCTTTGATTTTTTTCCCTAATAAAAGATTGTAGTATTTGGGGGGTAAACCTTGTCCGGGACGAATAGCTCTTAAATTGTCTGGAGTTAGTATATCACCTGATTGCATATTTTGGGCTATGTAAAGACTGCGCCTAAATATTAAAGATTTCTGTTCGGCTGCGGTGACTCCGTAGCTAATTTTACCCATAGCTTGCCATGCTCTTTCTGTTTCTATAACTAATTGTTTCATTTCTTGCGGTTCCATGGAAAAAGCCGCATCTACACCTCCATCAGCGCGGTTAAGTGTGAAATGTTTTTCAATGACTGTAGCACCTAAAGCTACACTGGCAACAGCTACACCAATTCCCAGGGTATGATCGGACAAGCCAACCTGGATATCATCAAATAAATCTCTGAGGTGGGGAATGGTGAGTAAGTTTGTGTCTTTGGGTGTTGATGGGTAACTGCTGGTACATTTAAGTAAAATTAGGTTTTGACAACCTGCTTGTTTAGCGGTGGTTATTGTTTCATCTAATTCGGCGATCGTTGCCATACCGGTGGAAATAATGATAGGCTTTCCTGTACTGGCAACTTTGCGAATTAGTGGTAAATCCGTGTTTTCAAAGGAGGCTATTTTGTAAAAGGGAACATCTAGGGATTCTAGGAAATCTACTGCGGTAAAGTCAAAGGGTGTGCTAAACCCGATGATACCTAATTCCCGGCAGCGATCAAATATTGGTTTATGCCATTCCCAAGGGGTATATGCTTGTTGATAAAGTTCAAATAAGGATTTACCATACCACAAGCTTTTAGGATCGTTAATAAAAAACTCGTCTCGATCTAAGTCGAGGGTCATGGTATCTGCTGTATAAGTTTGGATTTTGAGGGCGTGAACTCCTGTTTTTGCAGCTATTTCGACAATTTCCAAGGCTCTTTCTAAGGATTGGTTATGATTGCCTGACATTTCGGCAATGATAAATGGGGGATGATTGTTACCAATTTTTCTATCTTGAATCTCTATTGTCTTCATGATCACTCTGCTATCTGAGATGAATTACTGATATATTAGGTTACATCGGACTACAAGATTTGAATTACTCCCCTTAGTCCGTTCTTTTTTGTTTTTAAATTGAAATTGCTGATAATTTTACCTAGTTTAGAGGCATAAATTCCTCCCCAACATGAAAGCTTCAGCAGCTTCAACTCCTACAGTAGATCCCCGCCATCTAGCTAAATATTCAACGGATTCTATGGAACGAGGGTGGGGATAGGGACACATTTCTAAGCTATAAGCTTCTAGTGCTTTGAGTTTCAGAGTTAGTGTTTCTGAAATGTCTACAAACCAGTTAGGTGCAAAGCTTGGTGCAGATCCTGGTGGTCGCCATTCGGTGCTAGATGGTACTTCAAAGAAAAGCAATGTCTTGATTGAACTACCAGGTTTTGGTCTGCAAGCTGTAATCACAGCTTCATGAACGCGGCGGTGATCAATATTGACATCCCCATTATGGTGAGTGTAGACAGTTTGCGGGTGTATGTGGGTTACAGCGTCTTCTATTACCTTGACTATATCTAACAGTTCACAGCCATCCATTCGGTTATCAGGGAAGTCTTTAAGGGAAACTGATGTAGATCCTAGTATTTCACTTGCTTGTTTAGCTGCACTTGCAAGAGCAGAAAGTTCCCGTTGAAAATTACTTCTATCTCGCTTTTCATCCCGACTGGTTGCTCCTTCTGCCAGAATGAGGATATGAACATTGTCACCTTGCTGTGCGTGTTGTGCGATCGCACCACCGCACCCTAATACCTCATCATCAGGATGAGCAGCAACAACTAATACTTCCATTATTCAATCTCCTCTATGGGAGTAATAGTCACATCAGCAACTATTCGATCATGGTAGAATGATGCTCGTCCAAATTTATAATTAAATCCCTGATGACGAATCAAAGCATGAGGATACCCTTCAGCGTCTAACATCCGAATAAAATCATAAAGTTGCTGGAGCGAATTGAACTCAGGAATTTCACTTTCGGCAGGTTTACGTCGCTTAAAAATAGTAACTTCACCTGTTTGAGGTTTCGGTTCTGGCTCATATTCAATAATATAGTTAATCATTTTGGCTGAAATATGAGTAGCACGAATATAAATTTCTTCGGCATTACCAGCTAAACATAAGTCTTCTTGACAATAGACCTCACCGGCATCAAATTCTTCAGTCATTCTCAATGCAGTTAATTTTGTCTCTTGATGTCCGCGAATAATTAGATTTTGTAATGGACTTCCTCCTCGTCCATAGGGAACATCCGTCATGTGAAAACAGACACATTCATAACTGTTAATTAGCTCATCGGGGACTTGCCATGACCAGTGAAGGAAGAAAATATACCGAGGATTTATCTTATCAATTTGCTCTATAGTCAAATCTTGAGTAGAATTTATAAAAAACCATTGGCCGGGATATTTAACGATTGTCTTGTCAAAAACCTGACGATTCCAAGACTTACTACCAGCTACAACATAATTATTAATCACATTATTTATTCCTAAATACGATTTTAGCTATATCATTTTTATTCTGTAACCAATCTTCTTGAAATAAGGCTAAACAAATAACATGTTGATATTCAGCATTCTTATAGATGTGTTTTTTAAAACATCCTTCTTCTTGGAAGGAGAGTCTTTTATGGAGTTTTAAAGATTTATTATTAAAACTTAAAACTTCACTACAAACTTTTCTAATATCAACAAGTTCAAAAATATATTCCATACTAATAAAACCTAAAGCACCTCCACTACCTAAAGGAGTTGCAGTTTCCCCCAAATAAAATCCCCAGTAACACTTATTATTATTTTTATCTATATTTGTAAAGTAAACCAACCCAATAGGATGATTTTGAAATTCATAGATTAAATAGTCAACGGTTGGCTCATCTTTTATTTTTTTAAACCAAGTTTGATGTTCCTCAAGACTGATAATATGATCTGTATACATATTAGCCCTGACTCTCTCCGAATTACGCCAACTTAATACCATTTCCAAATCAGATTCTTGTAAAGGTCTTAGTTGATAATCTTCACGTTTAGCCATATTAAATAATCCCTTTGATTATATTTCCTGATTTAACACTTCTGCCCAAATCATCTAAGAGGTGAACGCAGATGAACGCGGATAATTTTTGTCAGAATCAGGATATCCAGGATTTGAGGATGTACAGGATGTAATTGCTCATTTGTTTGTTGGTGGTTATCGCTTTATCTAGATTCTCGTCTGCTAGAAAGTTCAAGATGCTTTCGCCAGTTAACCCATAACCCAACTGGGAATGAATTCCCAGTCTCATAGCAGAAGTTGTCTTTTGATGACTAAGAGGATGTTTGAAAAGTATCAGAATTAATCGAGATCCCACACGAAAAAGTTTTCAAACAACCTCTAAGAGATATACAAATTAAAAAAATATCCTAAAATTTATTGTGGTGCGGGCATCTTGCCCGCTAATAATACAAGATTGGATCATCTAATTAATTCAGTATATTTTTGTAGCCAGTCATCCAAATCATCAATACCCTGAAAATCCAACAACGCTTCTCCTAAGTCCTCCAATTGTGATACGGGAAAACTCTTGATTTGTGAACATTGGCTCTCTGGTAATTCCCCCAGTCGTCGTCTTAGTTGACGAATAACTAAATTAGCCTCACCTTCCTGAAGACCCTTTTGGCGACCTTCCTGAAGACCCTCGACAATAATCTCTTGGTAAAAACGGGATTGGGTAATATCCACAGTCTCTAACTCTAGCATATTCATGATGATCTCCTTAGTTAACTCAGGGAACTTATTAGCCAGTATAGTCTCGATTAAACTCAATCGCCTTTGAAACTCGCCTGTCGTGTCGGCTTCCTGCAATAGCTTTCTACCAATTACGGCACTTTTGTCTTTTTCTGTCACCAACAACTGTAAGAGCATCAAGTTCGGGGTTAGTTCTTGCTGGTCTCGCAGATCACTCAAATATAGCTGAGTGACCCGTCTTTCCAATAATTCTGTGTAGGGAACTTCCCAGCCTAATCCTTGACTGCGATCGCGTAAAATCAACAGTCCCCGCCAGTCTTGTTTAACTGTATATTGATTAATATAGACAAACAATTGGGAAAAATACCGTCCATAGAATCCTGAATCGGACTGCATTTGTGCCTCAGCAAACACCATCGGTATCATCGGGTTATTTGATACTGGCGTAAAGACTCCATCCAGTCGAAACTCTTTCTCCTTAACAACAGGAGCATTATAAACGAACTCCCAGTTTTCTTCAATGCCTGGCATCAATTCTGCCAGCATCCCTGGTTGCGACAAAAATAATTCGTAAAACCATTTATCGGTTTTCATAGTAATTATACTTAATACGACTTAATTATTTGATGCTCTGGGTGGGGTAAAGCAAGAACATATATGTTTTGCGATCGCTAATTTGACTCACTAATCTAACATACTGACCATCGCTGAGACAACGCGCTTTGCACCATTGCCATCTACTAACTGCTGTCCTTTTTTACTCATGGTTTCCCGATGGGGGCGATCACCAATTAAGTCTTGTATTGCTAAACTCAAACCCTCAATAGTTACATCCTCATGCCAACCCAGATTAATAATTACACCTTGTCGATCTAATTTTGCCGTAATGTCTTTTTGATTATCCGCCACTGTGATTACAAGACTAGGCAAGCCCATAAATGCTAATTCCCAATTAGTTGAGCCACCTGCGGCGATCGCTATGTCTGCCCAAGCCATGAACTCAGGCATATTAGTGACATTTTGTTGTAAAGTAATTAATACTCTGGATTTTGCAACTTCAGTCTGTAATTTACAGTAGTGCGGGTTGCTACCACCGACAACAACAATAACCTCTAAATTATCACTGTTTACTAGTTGTAAAGCTTGAATGACTTTAAGTGTGACATTATCAGGATCGCTACCACCTAGAGTAACTAAGATTCGCAAGGATGAACCAGGAGGGGATTTCCTTAGTTGATATCTAGCATGATCGCGCCATGACCAAAATTCACGCCGCAACAAAGTGTATTCACACCCTAACAGAAGTTGGGTTTTTGGGTTGATGCGGGGATAGAGACTAGCATCAGCATCAATATTTTGATTTAATATGAAGTCAGCACAATAACTACCAGCGTGTCCATAATCATCTATTACCAATAATTGTAATCCAGCCGCTTTAATTGTTTGTTGATAACTAGCATGAAAGTGATAACCATCGAGAACTAACCAGGGGCTGTGATAATTTTGACAACAGGTAATGGTCTCTAGGGCATCTGCCAAAGATCCGGGTAATGGTGCGATTTCCAGCCTATTTATACCCTCAGTTGCCAGTCTTTGGGTGAGGGTGACGGGGAAATCTTTGTGGGTACAGAAGTACACTTGTCCACCATCAGTTTGCCAAGCCTGGGCAAGTGCTAAACACCGCATGACATGACCCGTACCCATTTGGGTAGATGCGTCAGCACGGATAATTAGCGTCTGACTTTTTTTCATCGCACTTTAAATAAAGGTTCTAAAAGTTGACAACGCAAATAAGATTCTAATTCTTTGTTATCTACCAATGCACCAATTAGCGGTAACACTTCTTCATACACAGCCAATAGACTATGAACATCAGTTTCAGCGTGACCGTAGCTGAGATTATGAGTGCCTAAAGTAAGAATGCCACGAGCAAACATTTCTTGTAAGAACAGGGTTTTAATCTGCCACTGACTGTAGGGAGCAATATCTTTTATCAACAGAAAAGACCAAGTAGGATGACCACTGAGGCTGAAAATGTGTCCGATGTCATAACGATCAATTAACGCTTGTACATCGGTAAGTATCGCTTCTCCTCTTGCAGTCATAGTTTGAATTACTGGTTCTCGCTCAAGTTTATTAATTGTTGCTAAAGCAGCAGATAGAGACAGGGTTTCACCACCAAAAGTAAAGGAGAAAAATATATCCTCAACTACTCGCATAATCTCAGCCTTACCCGTGAGGGCAGAAACTGGATAACCATTGGCTAAACCTTTTCCAAAAGTTGCTAGATCTGGAGTAATGCCAAAATATTCCTGAGAACCACCAATGGCATAACGGAACCCTGTAATCGTTTCATCGAAAACCAAGAGAGAACCATTTTGATGAGTCAGTTCTTTAACTTTTCCTAAAAAATCATCTTTTGGAAAGAAAACATTCATCGGTTCTAAAATGACCGCCGCAATTTCCCCAGGATACTCCTGAAATAGTTGGTGCAAGGATTCAATATCGTTATAGAGAAATTTGTGAGTCAAAGCCTTAGTTGCTGCGGGTATACCCAAATCCCTAGCTGTTGAACCAATATACCAGTCGTGCCAACCATGATAGCCACACACTGCAACTCTATCACGTCTTGTATAAGCTCTTGCTACTCGAATTGCTCCTGATGTAGCATCAGAACCATTTTTACCAAAACGTACCATTTCGGCGCAAGGAACGACTTCAACAATCTTTTCGGCTACGAGTAGCTCAATGGGATGGGGGAGAGAAAAAATAGTTCCTTGCTGAAGTTGAGCTTGCACGGCTTTAGTAACATCGGGATCGTTATAGCCTAATGTCACTGCTGCTAAACTGTTAATGAAATCAATATATTCATTCCCATCTACATCCCAAGCATGACTGCCTTGAGCGCGTTCGATGAAATAAGGAGACACACCAAAAGGATACTGGGTTTTGCTTTTACTAAAGGTTTGCGTACCCAAGGGAATAGTTTTGAGGGCGCGTTGTAACAAATGTTCCGATTTTTGATAGCGATCGCACATAATTGAGTCCATGGTTAATTAGTTAGTTTGGACTAGAAACTCTTGGTCAGCAAGGAGCGATTTTGTGAAACCTTCGTTGCGCTCATACTTACTGTTATGGGTTTGCCATTCGGGATGTTGATAGAGCCAATCTAAAATATCCCTCATATTAAAACTTGGATTTTGTGGATAGAGATTCGTGTATATTTGTCTAACTAATTCAAAGTCTGCTAGTTCATCTACTGTCCAGCGGAGATATGATATATCTTGATCATGTTGATAATTGCCTAATTTAAAGCGATCTGGTTGCTGGTTAATAAAAGGTGTCACGTGTTCTCGATGAGATGGTAATGTGGCTTCTTTTTCAGCTATTTCTAAGCATTGAAAGCGACATATTTCCACATCTAAACCATCTGGATACGTAGGGATTAAACAATTGCTGGAATAATCATAGTTTCCATCAACATGAAATTGGATCACTTGATCAATTAATTCTGGATCGCACAGAGGACAATCACCTGTTAGTCTTACTAAATAAGTTGGAGAATATGGTTTTGCTGCTTGATAAACTCGTTCTAAGACATCATCTAAAGAGCCACGAGAAGAGACAACTTCAATTTCTTGACACAATTTACTAATTTGCTCATCTTCTGGGGAAGTACTCGTCGCTACAACTAATTGATCTATTAATTGTGACCTCTTAATCCGCTCAATCTGTAATGCCAGCATTGGCTGATCTAAAATCGGCTTGAGGACTTTTCCTGGAAGACGAGAGGAGGATAATCTTGCCTGGAGAACAGCAATAATCATTATGTTTATCTGGTGAAATTATGGTTCTTTTTCTTGTTTGAATCTCTTCCAATATTCTTTGGCTCTCAATCCCAAAATAATGACATCAATACTTTGTCCACAAGAAATTATATGTTCTCTCAGTAGACCTTCACGTTCATAGCCACATTTTTCAAAAGCTCTAGCACTTGCTATATTTTGAGCGTAGCAACTAGCTTTGAGTTTATTTAAGTTGAGTGTTTGAAAACCAAAATTAGTAATTAACTGAATTGATTTTGTTGCATAGCCTCGACCCCATAAACATTTTTCTCCAATAAATAAACTAATATCTGCACGACGATGATACCAATTAATTGGACCTATTTTAATATTTCCAATATGCTGATGGTTTTCTCTTAAACAAATAGCAAAAAAAAGGCTCATTAACATTTCCATCTAACTTACGAACAAACTCTTTAATATTTTCATGTGACTGAGGAATGAATCTGGTTTCAAGATAGCAGTTGACCTGGGGATCGTTCAACCAATTATAGTAATTTTCATTAACATCACTAATTCTAACTTCTCTTAGATATAAACTTTCTTCTGCTAAATACATTGACTATTGCATCTCTTTTATAGACATTTGGGATTGATGATTTATTAGCGATCGCCAATAAATAGATATTATACCCCAAATCAGCAACGCCAGAGTTTGAAATCATTTAGGACTTACGCAAGATGTAAGTGAAACCCTGATTATTTCGTAGGGGTAATTCATGAATTACCTCTACTTTCGTTCTATTTTGCGTAAGTCCTGTCATTGATTTTTCAATTTCATACCCTAATTCAGCAACGCCGTTTAATGATATCACGAGTATTGAAGGCGAATCAATTCGCCCGTATGCGTTTTCCCCTTCGGTCTGAATACTCGAAGCTCCCAACGCTACTGCGTGTAGTTATTCACTCCCCCCCTCTAAAATCATCGAAACCCTTGATCTCTCGTTAAAGATAGGGGGGAGTGTGAACAGTTACTACTGCGTTCCTCTTGTGAAATTATGGTTCTTTTTCTAAGATTCTAGGACTTACGCATTGACAGGATCAACCAAATATGAGGTATGGGTTTCGGGCATTTTAACGTGATTTTTTGATGATTGTTGAGCGCTCGCTATTGAGCAGAAGTTAATCACCAAAAGCCTGAAACGAGGGATTTTCGTTCATGCACATCATGGTGAATTTGTACAGTGCGTAAGTCCTAGATTCGTTCGTGGTAATAGTTATTCAAGCTTTTATTTAGAACACTACAGATCCACCTGCTATCAGAATCACAGGACAAAATACTTAAATCTTGTTTGTGATTGTGGTTGCCAGTGAACTTAGTGATCTCTTTATATATACCAAGTTGCTCAAATATACTAGGATAATCTTGTTTATAAGTAAATACACTTGATTCTGGCAAGTGATGATAATGTCTGCGCTGGGGAAAATCGGGATAGAAATCACCAATAATTAATATTCCTCCATCCCGAACGCAACGATCAATTTCAGCGATAGATTTAGCCAAGGAAGAGCGGTCTACCCAGTGTAAGACAAAATAGACAATTACAACATCATACTCTTCATCAAGTAGGATATTAGATAACAAACCCTGAGAAAGTTTGATGTGTGGATATTTTTTTTGTCCGTCTTGAATCGCTGCTAAACTGGCATCAATGCCAGTCAATTCAACGTTAGGAAGGGTTTCTCCCAAATCGTTCAGCCTCCATCCGTTGCTACAACCTAATTCAGCAATTTTCTTAATTCCACTCTTGTCTTTAAGCAAATTTATTATGTAAGTCGGAAAATCAAATTCTGCTTTTTTTCCCAAATCTTTGGTATTACGATAGAACCAATTATCTCCCTCACCTCTAAAAAAAATATTATCTTGTTTCATACCATTTTTCTCCATAAAGACGGGTTAATTAACGAAGTATCTTCAATAACAAATTCTCGTAAATACTTAGAATCAAATATCCTATCGGTCGCTGTAACTATTTCGACCAATTGATCTGAATTGTTTACCCCAACCAAGATAGTATCAACTTCTAAAAGTTGATCTACAAAACCAATTGCCGCTTGCAAAGGTGATATCCCCAATTTTTCATTAACTTCACGGTATCGCAGTAAATAGGGTATAAATCCCGATAAATAAGGTGGTAATTCTTCCTCTGACATCAATAAAATGCCCTGTAAAAATACTGAACGTACATGAATTTCTATTCCTTGGTTTTTGAGCGATCGCAAGTAGCCATTTCTGATTAACCTTTGATCAAAAACATTTAGAGGAATCTGAATTAGATCGAGGGAATATTTCTTAAATAACTTATCTATTTCTTCCTGACCATAAATTGATACACCAATTTTTTTTACTAAACCTTGCGCCTTGAGTGATTCTAACTCCAACATCAAGCGATCGCCACCATCATTTAATAAGTCATCAGGATGATGGACTAGCAATCCATAAACTGATGTTTGCTTTAATTGTTCGAGCGATCGCCTAAAGGTATCCAAAACGGATTGGACATCATCGGCAGCAATTTGAGATTTAGCTATTTTACTAGTTTTGGTAACAATCCGAAACTGGTGAGAGGGACTTAAATGTTCTCCCAATACAGCTTCACTAGTACCATAAGCGGGTGCAGTATCAAGATAACGAATACCATGACCAGCAGCAAATTCTAAAATTTTCCTAACTTCATCAGCACTCGTTTGTCCTAACTTGTTAGAAATTCCGTAATCTGTGCCAAATTGTACCGTTCCTAAACCCAACTTCATTAGGCAATCTCCCCTAACGTCTTAATAACATAATTTTGATTGTCTCTATTTTTCGGTATTAGGGTGTTGGCCAGAAATCTGGATTGATAATCTCATCTAGTTGAAAAGGACAAGTTTCGGGAAAATTTTCATCGGGTAAATCAGTTTCTGCGATCGCTAAATCTCTAGCTTCAGACCAACTTTCTACTAAGGCTTCATTGAGACGGGACTTTAACCCAGGATTACGACGCAGCAACTTGTCAATTGATGTTCGCTGTACGCGAATTGTCGCTCGCCAACTGTTAGAACGTCGCCAGTGTTGCACTTGCCATTTGAGCAGATGCGCCACTAATTGCATCAACCTTGACTCTAACTGATCGTAATGACGATTACCCAAATCTGTTAGCTCCTCGATCAGATGAGATAAATCTAACTGCTCAAATTTCTCCTGACGCAGTAAATCTGATTGTTGATGGGCCCAGCTATAAAAGTCAGATTCATACAATGTGTCACTCATGTTGACTCTCCATTAGGTCAAGATATCTCTTGATATTATCTTCCTATTGTAAAATCTCCCCTAACGTCTTAATAACATAATTTTGATTGTCTTCAGTCAAATCATAATAAAGCGGCAAACTAATCGCCTCCTGATAATAACATTCAGACTCAGGAAAATCACCCTGCTTAAATCCCAACTGCTGATAATAGGGCTGGGTGTGAACAGGAATATAATGTACATTAACTCCAATTCCTGCGTTTCTGAGTGCCTCAAATACTTCTCGATGGGAGCGATTGATGGAATGGCGTTGTAACCGAATTACGTATAAATGCCAACTGGAATAGGTATCAGGATGTTGATAAGGCGTAGTCACAGGTAAATCTTGCAAGCCAATATTATATCTTGCTACCAACTCATGACGACCCTTGACGAAGGTATCCAACCTTTCCATCTGACTTGCACCCAAAGCGGCTTGTAAATCAGTCATCCGGTAATGATAACCCAACTCCAACTGCTGATAGTACCAAGGTCCTGGGGAATCTCCCTGAATAAAGCGAGGATCGCGGGTAATACCATGACTCCGCAGCCGGATCAACTGTTCATAGAGGTCTTGACGATTGGTTAAAATCATGCCTCCTTCGGCAGTGGTAATGATTTTAACTGGGTGGAAACTAAATACAGTCAAATCGGAAAACTGACAACAACCAATGGGGCGATCGCCATAACGGCCACCTATACCATGGGCTGCGTCTTCAATCACCTGAAAGCCATACTTTTGTGACAACTGAGCGATCGCTTTCATGTCGCAGGATTGCCCAGCAAAGTGGACTGGAACCACAACTTGAGGTAATTTCCCCCGTGCTGCTGCTAGGGCTAATTTGTCAGCTAGGGCGGGAATACTGAGATTATAGGTTTGAGGATCAATATCCACAAAATCCACTTCTGCACCACAGTACAAACCACAGTTGGCGGAAGCTACAAAGGTATTAGGTACAGTCCACAGTCTATCACCAGAACTTAACCCCGCAGCTAAACAGGCAATATGTAACCCCGCTGTAGCACTAGCCACCGCCACTGCATATTTTACCCCACAGTATTCAGCTACTAAGTTTTCAAATCGAGCGATCGCTGGTCCTTGGGTTAACCAATCTGACTGTAAAACGCTGACTACTGCATCAATATCTTCCTGATTAATATTTTGCCGTCCGTAGGGAATATAGTTCATAAAACTGAAAACTTAAAAAGGTGTTAAAAATCAACCCTAGAAAGTGACATACTCCACACACTCCCCTTCGGGTGAGTGTGGGCTTCTCAGCGACTCTTCTATGAAGACATTGACTGAGCTTTAAGACCGTGTGTCCCCCGGTTCTTGATATTAATTGAAGCATTCAAATCCCGGCACAAACTG
>NZ_JAQMSE010000208.1:0-17708 GCF_028330045.1 Aphanizomenon sp. CS-733/32 | reverse complement strand
TTTCCCCGCCCTTTCCCCGCCCTTTCCCCGCCCGCTCATCCCTCACTTATCCCAACCCTCTCCCTACTCAATTACAATGCCCCAGCCGCCGTTTTATCGAGAACACTATTACTTAAATGCCCTGTAATATTCATTGCTTGCAGCACCGGATAACCTTGAATACCATCAGGATAATCAATGACACTCACAGCGCCATTACCTTGACGGAAGTTCCAGAAATTTTCGTTAGATAAACCAAGAATATGGCATAACAAAGTTTTATTAGTGGCATCATGGGCAACTACTAATCCTATTTGTAATTGCTGATTTTGGGCATTTTCGACTATGGTATTCCAATCAGCAACACTGCGTTCTTTTACCTGTGTTAAATTTTCCCCTTCTGGCATTTGCACATTAGCGGGGATTGTGCGCCAACTTTCTAATTCTCCAGGAAATTCTTGCTCAATTTCTGATTCAAATTTGCCTTCCCAAAGTCCATGACTAATTTCTCTCAAACCAGCAAATAGTTCTAAGTTTAAACTGGCGTGATACTTTAAGATAATTTCCGCTGTTTCCTTGGGACGGGACATGGTACTGCTAACAGCAAAGTCAATATTTACGTCTTTGAGAAATTCTGCGGCTTTAGCGGCTTGGTTTCTGCCATGATCATTGAGGGGAATATCAATTTGTCCTTGAAATTTGCCTTGACGATTCCATTCCGTTTCCCCATGACGGACTAATAATAATCTTACACCTTTGTGACCAGGACGTAGAGAAGGGAAAGTTTCACCCAGATGTTGGGTTTGATTCATAGATTCTAACTGTACTGGTTCACCTAAACCACCGGCAAAATTCAAAATACTAATACCGCAGTTAGACTGTTGTAAACAATGGTAACGACTGGGGGAAATACCCAAAGCGGTGCTAATTAAGGCGCGATTAATGCCATTATGACCAACAATGAGGATAGTTTCACCTTGATGCTGGGGAAGAATCTCTTGCCAAAATTGTTTAGCTTGGGTATATAATGCTAAAACTGGGAAATGTTCTCTAGTTTCGGACTCCCTCTGTAAAACCATGCGAAATTCATGGGGACGTTCTTTCCAGGTGCGGTAATCTGCTGTTAACTTCTCTTTGACTTCACTCGTCGTCATTCCTACCCAAAGAGGTAAATCAACTTCCACCAATTGTTCATCAATTTGAATTATGGGAGCTTGTGTAGCCAGTTGACTGCGGATAATTTCCGCTGTTGATTTTGCCCGTTGCAGGGGACTACTATAAATAGCTTGAAAGGAAATACTACTGAGGGCTTTACCTGCTTGACTGGCATCATTTTCACCTTTTGCGGTTAATGATGAGGCATCAGTCCGCCCTTGAATACGTTTTTCTATATTGTAGGTACTTTGACCATGACGCACGATGATCACACGGGTCATTTTTTTTCTTTCCTCTTAAATAGCACTAATTTTACTACAAAATGTACCAGGAAGTCAGAATCAGGATATCCAGGATTAAAGGATGAAAACTTTGTATAATGTTGATATTAGTTTCATCTGTGGAGTTAGATCTAATGACCCAAACTACAACCACAAATTTAGAATTAATTCAGCCTTCAGCTAATCATCAGGCCTTGACAGATGAGCAATTTATGTCATTGAAGGAAAATGATAATCTTTATGAATATGTGAATGGAGAGCTAATTATTGTGGCAAATTCAGGTGTAGAACATGGCTACTTAGCTCTTCTCTGGGATATTTTTTAACAGGTTTTGTACGTAATTATAAGCTCGGTATAACTTGTGATTCTAGCACTGCCTTTAAAATGAAAACTGGTAACAAAAGATCGCCTGATCTGGCCTTTATTTCTAAAGAAAGGTTACAAGGTTTAAAGCGATTACCCAAGGGTTTTTTTTGATGGTGCTCCTGATTTAGCTGTAGAAACCTCAACCCTCAACAACAGAAGGATTTAGCTTCAGGGCTGATACATCAACGCAATTTCAATGAAGCCGAAAAGCGTTGGATTCAGCAATCCAACAATTAATCTTTGCAATTTTTGTGTCATACTTGTACCTTGCGTTTTATCAAATAGTTGACGTGTAAAAAATTACTCCCTTAAACCAGTGGCATTTAGCCCAATCCATTATGGGAGCGGGAGTAAAAATTAATAGTTTTTACTCCAACGGTATTTTAACACAAGAATTTACCGAAAGTGCTAAATTAGAAGCGATGATTCGGGAGAATCTGCGGGGGTTGGGATATAATATTGAACGCGGATAAACGCAGATGAGGATGGGTCAATTTTTTAACTATATTGAATTTAATCACAATGACGGAAATTACAGCTAACTATGATGAAACCTGGAAAGAAGTAAGTAATAGGAGATTATTTTGATTCATTTCTCACCTTCTTTTATCCAGAAATCTATCAACAAATAGATTGGACTAAAACTCCCATTTCTCTAGATAAAGAATTAGAACAGATTACCGCATCTGGAGACAGCAAAACCCGCCACGCTGATAAATTATTTCAAGTGTGGTTATTAGATAATCAAGAAGTTTGGATATTAATTCATGTAGAAGTACAAAGTCAATATGATAAAGAATTTTCCCAAAGAATGTTTATCTACAACTATCGAGCCTTTGATTTATATCAAAAACCTGTAATTAGTTTGGCTATACTAGGAGATGAAACTAAAAGTTGGCGACCTAATTCTTATCAGTATGGTTTAGGAAGTAGTCAATTAATCTTTAATTTTTCTATCGTCAAACTTTTAGACTATCAATGGGAGGAGTTAGAGCAAAGTAATAATATTTTTGCTATGGTGGTAATGGCACATTTAAAGACTAAAGCCACTAATAGCAATTTGTCAGCTAGGGAACAGTGGAAATGGAAGTTAGCTAGATCACTTTATGAAAGAGGTTATAACCGTAAAGAAATTGTTGATTTGTATAAGGTCATTGATTTAATGATGGCTTTATCTGAAGACTTGCAATTAAGTTTTGATCAAAAATTCGCTAACTATCAAGAGGAACGAAAAATGCCACTTGTAACTAACATTGAAAGACGCGCTATAGAAAAAACCCGGAAAGAAACTCGGAAACAAGATATTACCAAACTTTTACAAGTGCGGTTTGGTGATATTCCTGAAAACTTAGTTACAAGTATTAATCAAATTGATGATACATCTTTTTTAGAACAAATATTTGTATCAGCAATTAATATTAGTTCGTTAGAAGAATTTGCACAACTTGTTAATTCTAATTTGTCAGAATCAGATTAATAAATGTAGGTTGGGTTAAGCGACAGCGCAACCCAACAACAGTATTGATTTATATAAGATCATTGATTTAATGATGGCTTTATCTGAAGACTTGCAATTAAGTTTTGATCAAAAATTCGCTAACTATCAGGAGGAAGGAAAAATGCCACTTGTAACTAACAGATCACACGGGTCATTTTAAGGGATTTTCAAAAGGATCTATTTCTGTTGTACCTGAAGTTTCTGAAGGATCTTTAGATGGTAAGTCTCTCCACTGCTCAATCGTAACTGGATCTAGTTTTAAAGTATTTACATCAGCATTAGTATTTTGATTTGCAGAAGCGTGAATATTCCACCCAAATATAGAAACTATGACGGTGGTGGTCATCAGTAATTTATGCAGTTTTTCCATGGTAATCTCCTTAATTACTCAACACTGAAAGAGAGTTTTTGCAAATTAACAGACAAGGAAAACTTATAGACATTAGGTTGGAGTGAAGAAAAACCCCAATCACCCAACCTACAGGCGATCGCTCACATTACACTACCTTTTTATGTAAAGTCCCAAATCACCGAGGCTATCCCTGTCAGAGTAGCATTGCATTTTATTAATCTTAGTTAGCATACAAGTCTCTTTTAATAGACTAAAAACTCTAATTGAACCATTGGAAAGGACTTGATAATCCCATTTATAGGATGAGCCAAAACCACCAGTTTTCAGCTTTTGGTAATCATGAACTTTACCATCTTTTTGAAAGGCTCTATATTTAGAAATGTATTCATTACTAAGTCCCACATTGTACCATCTTCCTATATAATTTGGCTTGGCTGCAACGGGAGTGCTGTGAATATTCCAACTAAATATACACACTATGGCGGTGCTGGTCATCAGTAATTTATGCAGTTTTTTCATGGGAATCTCGTAATCTCCTTAATTACTAAACCCTAAAAGATAGTTTTTGCAAATTAACAGACAAGGAAAACTTATAGACATTAGGTTGGAGTGAAGAAAAACCCCAATCACCCAACCTACAGGCGATCGCTCACACTACTAGCGATCAAATACTAATAATTAGGTCGCCGATACTGAATACTAGGATCTAAAAGTCGAGTAGAAATGTAAGACTGATCGCACTTATCCCAAACTCAGGTTAATCAAGTACAAATATAGTTTGAACTAAGCCACTAAATCTATAATACTTTTTCCCTGTAGTTGGAATTGTTACCACATCCTCATCACGGCACTTTTGCCAGCCTCCTTGTTGCGGGTCATATATACGAGTGTATTGATCTTGAATGGCGATACATTTTCCCATTAATATAGGGATAAAGCAATATCCATCTTGATATATAGCACCTGATATACTAGGTTTGACTCCATTTTTTGAACATTCATATTGGCGACGAGATTGGGCAATTAGGTTGCCTTTGTCTAAAGTGTCAGCCTGCACCCAGTTGATATTTCCGGCTAATACAGAAGTGATGACAGTCGTAGTCATCAACAACTTTTGAAATGTGTTCATGAGTATTTCCTTTGAGTAAGATTTTCGCAATGTTAATTATTCTTTTGGCTGTAAACCTAATTCACAAAGTGTTTTTGCTTCATCAACAGAGTAATTTTGCTCCAACTCTATTTGTGGTTTTGAACACCAACCCTGTCTAAACCACTCGTAGGAACGTCTACCTCCAAACTCGCGCCGATTGTCACTTTGTCTTTTATATTGACCTTCTGTGTGGGCGCTACATCCTTTGTCTCTCCAGCTTTTACCCTCTAGCCATCTTGTATCACTGTCACCTAAATCAACTAAATAACGTCCATTAGTTTGGGAAACTGATTTAGCAACATATTTTTTACTTATCAAACGTTGAACACATTCAGCTAGATTGCTTTTTTGACACTGTGCTAATGCTGTATCTGGAGAAACACCTAAATTTGTATATTGTTGAACGCACTGAAGAACTGCTGCATCTTGAGCTTGAACCAACGTTTCACCCAGAGGAAGGCTAAGAAATGATCCTATGGTTGTAGCAGCGATGATGAGTTTAGATAAGTGATTCATGGTAATGTCGTGAATAACGTCAATAAATAGTTAAAGGCTAAACCGGATAATTTTTGATAGCGATCGCATTATACCGCGCATTATACCCACCGCAGGCGATCGCTCACATTACGCTATCTTGGTCAATTAATTCATTGTTTGGTTAAACGAGTACCTGTGTCCAAATTTAGCAACCCATCTGGAATTATTTGATATTTTCTCTCACCAGATAATCCTGCTGAACTTCTCACCCGAACATAAATTAAATCTCCCGTACGTTTCCAAATACCTTGTATATTGGTAATTCTTGTCCGCGGACGGGTGTAACCACTGTTAATGAAAGATGAGCATTTTTCTAGAAAATCCCCACTGTCATAAAAGAACGAAATACAGTCTTGCTTTATTCCTACATCACTGTCACCCTTAGTTGAATTATAAGCAGCAATTAATTTGGGGCTATTTTGTGCTTGAGTTGTGTGAATATTCCACCCCAATATAGAAAATATGACGGTGGTGGTCATTAGTAATTTACGCAGGTTTTTCATGGTAACATCCTTGATTACTAAACAGTAAGAGAAAGTTTTATCTAGGATTGTAAATTTTACAGCACAAATCAATACGTGAATGTGGCTGATTCTATTAAATGTTGGACTTTGAATTGATTCATTCCATCTATTTTTGTAAAATAACACCAGTGCCATATTCCTCACCAGTCAATGAACTTCCAGGAAGGCCATCTTCAAGGTAATAATATTTTTTACCTGTGGCTGAATCTTCAACAATTAGCGGCCAACTAAGGGTACATTGATCGAATCCTGACGGATTAGGAGGTCTACCAGGTAGAGGGAAATTAAAAATTGGTTTAGCTGCAACACACCGACCAGAAGATACTTGGATGTAGCAACCTCCTGTTTGGACAACAGAGCCAGGAATACTGGGTTTCAGCCTAGTTGTTCCCTCGCTATCCCGATAACATCTGTATGTAGTACGAGATTGCGCTTTAGCTATATTTACATTCCAACCAAACATAGAAATGACCGTTGTACCAATCAATAATTTATGGAACTTTTTCATGGTAATGTCCTTGATTACTATAAAGTTGAAAGAGAGTTTTTGCAAATTAATAGATAGGAAAAATTGAAGGTGAGTTAGGTTGGGGTCAAGGAAAATATCATATTACCCAACCGACAAAACAAAGAATGCTGTTGGTTCACTTTCGTAAACCCAACCCACGACTAATAATTAAGTATAGGAGGTTGACACACATGACTAGGATTTAGGAGTCGAAGACTAAGACAAGATTGATAGTTCAAACTATCACTTCGGAATTTTTGTAGATTTAGTTGTCTTTTTGTAATTGATCCATCTGTATAACCCCATTCGTAGCAGCGACGACGGTTTTCACCTTGATAAAAATTATTGTGTGTACCTCCATTAAAACCAGCCGACCAACCACTAGAGTAAGCAGTTTTGAAGGAAGAATCATTTTTACATTCACTTTGAGAAAGATTAGATTGTGCTTGAGTCACGCTAATATTCCACCCAAATATAGATCCTATTACGCTAGTAATTATCAACAATTTATGAAACTTGTTCATGGTGATGTCCTTGATTACTAAAAGTTGAAAGAGAGTTTTTGCAAATTAATAGATGGGAATCTGAAAATGAGTTAGGTTGGGGTCAAGAAAAAATATCATATTAAGTAGGTAGGCGGAGGAAAATGGTCGTTATGACAAGGGAACAGGGAACGGGGAACAGGCAATAAGGAAGACTTTTAGGCAAATTTACCTTTCGTTACCTATTTATGTTTTTCTATCTCCACCTACTTACCCAACCGACAAAACAAAGAATGGTGTTAGGTTTCCTTTAGTCAAACCAACCTACGACTATTAAAAACCGCCTGGATTCCTCACCGCCTCCAACCGCCTGAATCCCAACCGCCTGGATTGTTTTCAATACTGCGCCAGCCACTACCACCAATGAAGCGATCTGTATCTCTCATCGAATCTCCCAACCATGAGCGATTAGGGTTGAGGTCAGTGTTAGAGAGTTTAGGAATTGTGTTTGTAGGATTTGGTTCTTGATATTGAGAGGAAGGAGAATTTTGATTTTGATTACATTCTGCCGGAATTGCGGATGATGCCGCTTTAGCATTACCTGTAATTGCTAGACCAAGTAACGCGCCAATTGCCGATCCAGTGCAATATGCTGGTAGAGGTTGTGCTTGAGCTACATTTACATTCCAGCCAAACATAGAAACTATGGCTGTTGTACCCATCAATAATTTATGAAATTTGTTCATGGTAATGTCCTTGATTATTACAAGTTGAAAGAGAGTTTTTGCAAATTAATAGATAGGAAAAGCTGGAAATGAGTTAGGTTGGGGTCAAGAAAAAAATCATATTACCCAACCGACAAAACAAAGAATGGTGTTGGGTTTCCTTACGACTACGACTTGGAGATGAATTTAAGGATTTGGTCCACTACTCAAAGGCACATTATCAGGTTCAGTTAGCCAACCATTCCGACGTTTAATTCGTTCATTGCGGAGGTTTTCTGCTCTAATATATGCCTCAGTATAAACCCGCTTTTGATCATCTAAATAAGCAGGAGATTGTGATGTATTTTGATTTTGAGTAGTGCATTCTGGCGGAATTGCAGATGAGGCCGCTTTAGCATTACCTGTAATTGCTAGACCAAGTAACGCGCCAATTGCCGATCCAGTGCAGTATGCTGGTAGAGATTGTGCTTGAGCTATATTTACATTCCAGCCAAACATAGAAACTATGGCTGTTGTACCCATCAATAATTTATGAAACTTGTTCATAATCATTTTTCCTCCTGATTTATATTTTGGTTTCTTGCTCATAATTAAAGCATTGATTTTCGGGTAGACTAAACAAATTGAATTAATTTCTTGATTAGTTCTGATATCATCTTTCATCATTGAAAAAAAAATCAAATTGACTGGCTAAATTCCATAAGTGCATGAAAAAATTTTCAACCAAACAATTAGTGTAGTTTGTTCGGGGTACTGAGGGGACGGATGAATAACGGAGGATAAAGACTTAAAGTCATTACTGATTTAGTACTGCCCCCGCTCTATTAGCATGGTTTTCAGCTATTATCGTCAATTTGCTACTGCTTCTTCCAACAAACAGGTATAGGCTGTTTGGGCAATGATATCAATAACGAGTTCTTCTTCCGAGGGGTCCTCAGATTCTGTTCCATTGGGTGCATTACCACCATTGAAAGCATCTTTGATAATACGACGGAAAAGCTCGACCCAGGCATCAATGGATAAAGCCTGTAACTGTTTTTTGATTTCCCCCTTTTTATCCTCAGCAAGCATTGAAGAAATAGTGGAGCCGACTAACTTAACGCTCCAATCAACAATTGTTGCATTAAGGCGAAATGTTACCTCAGGATAATGTTTGTCTAAAAGCTCATTGATCTTCTTGGCAGTAGTTTGACAGCCTTTGAAAGTGATATAAGCAGTGATAGCTCCTAATGTTACTTTCCCAATGAAAGGTAATAAGTGAATAGCCATTGTTCCTCCGCGATTAAATCGGTGGTTTGACCTAACACTTTTACCTTACAGTTTGTTTTTAGAACTTTGAGCAATCAGAAAGAAAAATAATTTATTTTATGAAATTCTCTCTTGAAGATTAAGAAAAATTGAGTAGTCTGGATAAGACAACAGTGGAGCTTGAAAAAAAATTCAAGGACAAAGCATAATAAAAGAAATTTTTCAACTAAAAATTAAAACTGTTAAAGGAAAGCGTCTTGACCTATATTCTATTATTAGACTGGATGAGTTGCCTGAGATCCCAAAGGCTTTACCCTAAGTATACTTACTTAGAAGTGGCAGGTCGGCAGGCATTACTTAGAATGTTTAAAGAAACTTGCTCAGGAGAGATTCTAAAATGCCACTACGATTAACACCAGAAGCGTTTGAAAATATTTATCATGAGCAACTAACGCCTATTCAAAAACGAATTTTGCGTCGTCTCCTGCGGGGGAAGTCCTATCAGTCAATTCGTGGAGATAAGACGGTTTGGCTTGATCGTGAGGTGTTGACTGAAAGAAATCGAGAAAACTTGCCACCACGACAACGAGAACGGTTGGAGATGCTTGAAGCCGGCCAGTTAACGGAACAATCCTTACTAGCGCATCATTTACGGGGAATTTGCAATACTTTTGGCGTTGAATCAACGGGAAATTTAACAGATGATTTACGACAGGTTGTTAACAATTGTGTTAGATATATCCCTGACTTTGTAACTGTGGACACACTAGAGCAGTACGAATTAAATATTCCTCCTATGCCCAGTGGTCCTGTTTCCACTGATTCACTTTACTATCAAGAACGTTCTCCTATTGAGCAGAATTGTTATGCTTGTTTAAATAATGCTGGAGAGCAAGCTATCTTGTTACGCCTAAAAGCGCCGAGTCTGATGGGGAAGACATCATTAATGAGACGCTTGTTAAACAATACAATGGTTAGAAACGGTCAGGGCAAGGCCGTCTATTTAGATCTAAATACTGACCGCGAGATCCTAACTCCAGATGTTTTTTATCCATGGCTATGTAACCAAATCGGCCGTCAAATCGGACTTGATATTCGTGAAAATCTCAAGTCACAATGGGATAAGGAGTCTCCTGCTTCCTCGGCTTGTGATGAGTTTCTTGAAGATTTTATCCTCAGCAAAATTGATAAACCAATATTTCTTGGCTTAGATAATTTGCTCTGTCATTGGGAGCATCCAGCGTTACCAAGTTTCTTGTCGAAATTACGAGCATGGCATGAAAAAGGCGTAACCAATCAGTTGTGGCAAAAGTTAGTGCTGATTTTAGCCTATTCTACAGATGATTATTTAATCAACGGTTTGAATGAATCTCCTCTGGCAAACGTAGGTAAAGGACAAGAGTTGAGAGAGTTTAATCATCGGGAAGTTTTAAATTTATCTCAAAAACATAGCCTCAGATTGACAGAGACACAACTAGAAGCTTTGCAAGAAATGATTGGAGGGCATCCCTATTTGATTCGCCAAGCTATGTACTCCCTAAGCAAAGAAGAAAAAACACTAGAGATTATCTTCGCGGAGGCGGCGACTGAGGTAGGAATTTATCATCAGTATCTCTCTCGCCTCTATAGGAGTATTTGTCAATATAGTCTCAAGGAATGTCTCAAAAAAGTCATTGAAAGCAATCGACCTGTAGTGCTAAATCCAATAGAAACGTTTGAGTTATATAGCTTGGGATTAGTATCAAGAACACAAGATGGTGTTGAGATACGCTGTCGCTTATACCGCAAATATTTTGCCAGATATTTACACCTTTAAATTGCAATTATTTTAGCAATACCGTTCAAATCCAGTAAGTGATCAACAATGATTAAAAATTTCTATGAATATGGAGGCACACTACATCCCCATACGCCGAGCTATGTCAAGCGTTTTGCGGATGGTCAGTTATATGAACTGTTAAAACAAAATTATTTTTGTTATGTTTTTAACTGTCGTCAAATGGGAAAGTCATCTCTTCAGGCTCAAGTAAAAATGCGTCTAGAAGCTACTAATACCCAGGAAAATCAATGTGTTTATTTGTCGATTCAGGAAATGGGCGTTAGCCAATCTATTTCCGAGAATCAATGGTATCGCGAGTTGTCTAAAAAAATATTTCGCAGTTTAAATTTGCAGAAACAGGCTAATTTTGATGAATGCTGGTCAAGGTTCTCTGGACAAGGAGCAGTTAGCTCTTTTTCGGATTTTATTGTGGAAGTTTTATTGCCATTAACTTCTTCTAATTTAGTTATTTTTATTGATGAAATTGATAAGATTTTAGAACTCCCTTTTAGAGATAATTTTTTTGGTTTGATTCGTGCTTTTCATGAAAAGCGGGCAGAGTACGATGACTTTAATCGTTTAATATTTTGTTTTTTAGGAGTAGCAACACCGAATGATTTAATTCAAAATCCTTTACAGAGTCCGTTTAATATTGGTCGAGCTATTGAGCTAAGAGGGTTTGAATTTAATGAAAGTTTAGTTTTAGCGCAAGGACTACAGGACGTGGCGAGTGTTCCAGAAGAAGTCTTGAGAGAGATTTTATTTTGGACGGGAGGACAGCCTTTTTTAACACAAAAAGTTTGCGCTTTGTTGGTTGAATCTCAGGTTAGGATTGAGGAAGGTAAGGAAAAGTCTTTTATCGAGGAATTTATCTACTCATCAATTATCCGTAACTGGGAAGGACAAGATGAGCCTATCCATTTAAGAAGCATTAAAAATCGATTATTGGCAAAAGAAGTATTGACTGGAAAATTGTTGGAAATTTATCGCCATATTTTACAAAATGGTTATTTTACTACCGAGGGAAATCAGTTAGAATCGGAGTTGCGCTTATCTGGTTTAGTTGTTAAGAGAAATGCAGATTTAGAGATTTTTAATCCTATTTATCGAGAGGTTTTCTCCCTCGAATGGGTACAAAAGCAGTTAGATAATTTACGCCCTTATGCTGTTGCCTTGAACGCTTGGCTTGTTTCGGGTAAAGACAGGGCTTACTTGCTGGACGAGACTGAAACAGCGCGGGCGGATATTTGGAGAGAGGGAAAATTTCTAACACGAGAGGATGAGGAGTTTATCCGAGATAGTAAGTTAGCCCAAAAGGATAAAGACTCCGCTCAGAAAATTGAGGCAGAAAGAGAAGCGAAAAAAATTCTAGAGAAAGCGAAAAAGAAAGCTCAAAAAGCTTTAATTGGATCAATCATTGCCAGTGCGTTGATCATAGCGGGGACATTGATTTTTGCAGTTATTCAAACGACTAAAGCTGAAAGAGCAACTCAAGAGGCAAATCAATCAATGCAAGATTTAACTAATATAAAAAAAGAACGAGATAAAATCGGACAGGAAGTTATTAGAGCTAATGACAGGCTATCACAAGTGAGCGCAGAACGCCGCCAAATTGAGTTGAATGCGAAACAGCGATTGGCTGTTGCTCAAGGTAATCTAAAGCGGCTAGAAACGGCTAGGAATCAAGCTCAACAACAGGTTGGAGAATTTCAAGTACAAAAAACAGCTTTAGAACAAGAGCGTCAGGTGATTTTAAAACAAAAGCAAAAAGCGGAATCTGAAAATCAGAAAAATCAAAATGAGTTAGGAAAAATTCAGCTTAACCTGCAAGTGAATCGTCAAAAACTAGAACAGTCTGTCAGAAGTTTACAAACAGCAGAACAATTGCGACAAATAGCTATTAAGGGAACACAATTAGAACGAGAAGGGAATAATATCATTAATATCATTCGCAGATTTTTATCAGATACAGAAGATCAAATTACGCTTTTAATTGAGTCAATGAAAATTGGACAAGAGTTAAAACAATTAGTTGGAAATAGCAGTTTAGATCAATATCCGGCTATCAGTCCTTTAAATGCTTTACATAATATCCTAGATTATAGCCGTGAGAAAAATCGTTTTGGTGATATTCCTTACACTTATAAATTTGTAGTTATTCCTAATAATCAACACCTGGCTTTTATTTCCACATTTGGTGATACAACTGATATTACTGATTTGCAAGGTAATCTAATAACTCGATTAAAAAGTGAGTTTGGGAAAGATAGTGTTAGGGAAGTAGCTTTTAGCTCAAAGGGTCGGATTTTAGCGACTGTTGCTATGGATAACACTACCAGAATTTTAGATTTTGATGGTAAATTATTAGCTGAGTTTAAAGTTTTTGAGGAAGTTCTTTGGAATAGTTATGGTTTCTTTTTTAGTCCAGTTTTAAGTATGGTTTTTAGCCCTGATGCTAAACTTTTAGCTACAGGAATGAGAAATAATACCATTAGACTTTGGGATCTTAAAGGCAATTTAATCAGAGAATTTAAAGGACATAAAGGAGGTGTAAATAGTGTAGCTTTTAGTCCCAATGGTCGATTTATTGCTAGTGCTTCAGATGATAATACGGTTAGACTGTGGGATCTTAAAGGCAATTTAATCAAAGAACTTAAAGGACATCAACAAAGTGTTAAAAGTGTAATTTTCAGTCCTAATGGTCAATTTATTGCCAGTGGTGCAAATGATAATACAGTTAGACTTTGGGATATTAAAGGCAATTTAATAGAAGAATTTAAAGGACATCAAAAAGGTGTAAATAGTGTAGTTTTTAGTCCTAATGGTCAGTTTATTGCTAGTGGTGCAGATGATGATACAGTTAGACTTTGGGATCTTAAAGGCAATTTAATAGAGAAATTTAAAGGACATGAGCAAAGTGTTAAAAGTGTAGCTTTTAGTTTAGATGGTCTTTCTATTTTTAGTTCCTCAGATGATGAAACTGTTCGTGTATGGGATCTTCAGAGCAGTTTTATAAGAGAATTTAAAGAACACTGGCCTAATGTTAGAAGGATAACCTTTAATCGGGATGGTAATTTAATTGCAACTAGAGAATATGCACAGTCGCCAGTTCGTAAAGGAAGCATAACCTTTAATCGGGATGGTAATTTAATTGCAGCTGCTTCAGAAAATCAAGCTGGTCGTGTTTGGGATCTTCAGGGTAATTTAATAGTTAAACTAGAAGGAGATCAAGATTGGGTGACGAGTATAGCATTTAGTCCAGATAGTCAGTTTTTATTTACAAGTTCATGGGATAAAAAAATTCGGATTTGGAATCGTCAAGGTAGTTTAATTAGGGAATTTAAGGCTTATGACGAGGATGAAATTAACGACATGGCTTTAAGTCCTAATGGTAAGTTTATTGCCACTGTTCCCATGGGTGATACTGTAAAAGTCTGGGATATTCAAGGAAATTTATTAAAACAATTTAAGTTTAAAAAAAGTATCTTTCTAACTATAAATTTTAGTCATGATAGCAAACTTTTAGCTATGGGTTTATCGTGGGCAGGTGGTCGTTTAGAGGGTATTCAAGGTAAAGATTTGGTACTGGCTGTAGTTTTAGATATTGAAAGAAATGTAGTAGTCACAAAATTAAAAGGACATAAAAAGGATGTTCGTAGTGTAGCATTTAGTCCTGATGATCAACTTGTTGCTACTGCTTCAGAAGATGGTACAACCCGTGTTTGGAATCTCAAAGGTAATCTAATTAGAACGTTAAAAGGACACGGAGGAAGTGTTAATAGTGTGGTATTCAGTCCTGATGGTCAACTTATCGCTACTGGTTCAAATGATATGACTATCCGACTTTGGGACTTGAAGGGGAATGTGGTTAGAGAATTTAGGGGACATCGCAGGGGTGTCAGCACTATAGCTTTTAGTCCTGATGGTAAATATCTTGTTTCCGGTGCAAGTGATGGAACGGCTCGATTATGGCGCGTAGAATCACTAGATGAGTTGCTTGCACGGGGATGTCATCGACTAAGTGATTACTTTATCTCCCACCCGCGAGACTTACAAGAACTTCCCGTATGTCAACAAGCTCTGAAAAATTCTCGCTAACTTGCGACGTTCTCAGCCATACCTTGAAAAAAATTCATACTCCTCCTTTTGACAGTCTGAATTATCAACTTTTTTCCCCCTAGAAAATACTCTAAAAAATGCTTAATACACATACACCAATAATGATAATAATACAACCTAAGAGTCTATGTTTAATATTTTTTTCATGAAAGAGGAAATAGCCATATCCTACGGTCATCAATAAACTGCTTTGTTTTACCGCCACCGAATTTGCTGCTACTGTAGAGGCGATCGCCATAACATGACACCACATATCAACTGCTTTTAAGCTACCTAATAAAACTAATTTATAGAAATTACTTTTTAGCTTAGAAAACCAATTAGGAAAGCAAATTATTACAATAGGCAAGGTCATGATAGCTGTACAAAAATAGAGAGAAGCTGAGAAAAATAATGGGGAGGAATTTTTTGCCCCAATTTTATCAAAAGAAGTGGTTAAAGCCCAGAGAAAAGCTACTATTAACATTAATCGAGAAGATTGGGTAGTCATCAAAGATGTTAACGGTGTGAGATAATTGTTTTCCTTGGGTTTTAAATTTAAAAAATATGCACCAAAACAGATTAATAAAATACCTATAAGTTGTGGTTTTGCAGGAAACTCATTCAGAATTAAAGGAGAAGCGATCGCTAAAAATAACGGCGAAAATCCCATTAACGGTATAGTTAAAGATATATCTCCAAAACGCAACGCCCTGATATATAAAATGCCGCCAATAGTGGATAGAGTAGCATCAGCTAACAAAGCCCACCAAAAATCTTTCCCGATCGCAGGTACTGGATTAGGTGATAATAACAACCAAGGAATATAAATAATCAGAGTAAAAGCTCTTAATGCCCAAGCAACTAAATATTCATCTAAGGGTTGATTGCCTTTATTTGTCACAACTTTACTCAAGACATCTCGCAGAGATTCAAAGGTAGCCGCCGCCAGTGAGAAGTATAGCCAAGTCATAGAGTTTAAGAGGCTAGTAAGATCAGAAAAATTTATATAAATTAGGTTGGGATTAAGAAAAAATATCATATTACCCAACCTACAAGATAGGCGATCGCTCTTAACCAATCCTGTACATCCTTTAATCCTGAGCATCCTGATTCAGACAAAATAAAGTATCAATAAATAATCCTGTAAATCCTTTAATCCTGGATATCCTGATTCTGACAAATTCCGTGTTTCCTTCCATACTCAGCGAGCATTACCACCCGTCGTGATTGGAAATCTTCTTTAATCTCAGCCGATTTTCCCCCAGAAACACATAAACTAGCGATTGGGTTATTAGTAAACTGTAAAAGTCCTCTAGTCTCTAGCCACATTGACTGCACAAGTGCGATACCTTCGGTAAGCTAACGCTAACGCTTTTCTTATTCACTGAAATTTCCTACTCATAAACTCTACTTCGATGTGCAATCAACAAAATAGTTACCAGCTTTGAATTATCGTCAATTTCATAAATAACTCGATAGTCACCCACACGATAACGATAATAACCTGAAAATTCACCTTTCAGGGCTTTCATATTAGGATAATTACGAGGCTCAATCTTTAAAATCTCAAAACACCTGTCTAACTTTTTTTGTAAACCACCAGTAGCAGATTCAAAAAACTTTTGAGCATCAATACCAATAACAACGGCATAATTAATATTTTCGTTTAAGTTGCTCAACGGAAATTACCTTACCTTCTTTAACATTTTCTTTCGCTTTAGCAAAATCTTCTTTAAATCCTTGAATTTTCAATAACTCTTCAGTAGCATCATTATCTTGTCTATCTGCCAAATACGCTAAAAAATCAACAGCCACTAATAATCTTTCTGGTGACAGTTGATCAACATATTCTTGAATTTGTTGACGAATTTCTACTGTATTCATAAATAATCTTTACCTTTTTCTGAAAATTATAACATATACAAATGTAGAAATATCTGTCAGAATCAGGATATCCAGGATTTGAGGATTGTCAGGATTTTGTACATAAATATTAAAAATCGCCACTAATTTCCTCAAAAACAGTCAAGTATAAAGAAATAATCCTGTTAATCCTATAATCCTGAGCATCCTGATTCAGACAAAATAAAGTATCAATAAATAATCCTGAAAATCCTTTAATCCTGGATATCCTGATTCTGACAAATTCCGTGTTTCCTTCCATACTCAGGGATCATTACCACCCGTCGTGATTGGAAATCTTCTTTAATCTCAGCCGATTTTCCCCCAGAAACACATAAACTAGCGATTGGGTTATTAGTAAACTGTAAAGGTTGAACCCTGACGACATACACAAAATCAAGGACAAACCACGAATGACAAAATACCTAGACACCGCTATTGAAGCCATTATCTCCCGCGAAATCCTTGACTCACGGGGAAGACCTACCCTAGAAGCAGAAGTACATTTAGCTGGTGGTGCAGTGGGACTCGCGCAAGTTCCTAGCGGCGCTTCCACAGGCACATTTGAGGTATTTCTTTAGCAGCAGCCAAAGCAGGTGCAGTAGCTTTGGATATTCCTCTCTATCGCTATTTGGGTGGACTTTTGGCGAATTTGCTTCCTGTACTCTTGATGAATGTGATCAATGGTGGAGCGCACGCATCTAATAACGTTGACTTTCAAGAGTTTATGATTGTTCCTATCGGTGCGCCTTCTTTTAAAGAAGCATTGCGTTGGGGTGCGGAAGTATTTGCCACTCTTAGCAAGGTGTTAGATGATAAAGGTTTGCTGACTGGTGTGGGTGATGAAGGTGGTTTTTGTTAAGCTAAAGTTAATATTTTTGATTTAGCTTAATCAGCAGAAGCCCCACGTCTCACTCTTAGGAGCGTGGGATGAATGCGAGTGAGTTGAGTTGCGTAGCCCAAATTGTATTTGAGCGTAGCGAAAACAAAGAAGGCTACAGCGACGAAACGAACAAAATATTGATTTTATGTTATTATAAAAAAGTAGGTGTAGTCCAATTAAATGCAGAAATGCAGCCT
>NZ_JAQMSE010000207.1:0-6910 GCF_028330045.1 Aphanizomenon sp. CS-733/32 | reverse complement strand
GGGAGCAGGGGGCAGGGGGCAGGGGGCAGGGGATTAGAAATTAGCGTTTTATGAGCCAAGGAGATGGATTGTTGATTATAGTCACTAAGATGCCTAAAACTTGGTTGTAAATTCCATAAAGTTCTCTGCCTGTATCAACATCTAAATAACCACATTTCACAGCAAATTTTAGCCAAGTTTGGGTTTCTGCTGCTTCAGTTTCACTGTCATTCAATTTAGCTATAAAAGCTGCTTCATAACGACGTTTTCTCCAAGCCTCAGCTAAATTAGCACATACAGAACGGGATGATCTACGAATCTGGTCAGTTAAAGAATAACGTTCTTCAACAGGAAATTTCTTAGATAATTCAAAGATTTTCATGGCGACATCAAATGCCATTTTATATGCTTCTAGGTCTTCATGACTTTTGATTGGTTCTTTTTCCATTCCCCTCCTCCCTTGCTGTCTTTGATGATGATCCCCCTGCCCCCTGCCCCTGATTACTTAAGCTGCTGGTAAATTGTGATAATTTGTTCACCTAAACGTTGATGACTAAAATTCTTTGTAGCTGTTTTTCTGGCATTTTCTGAGAGAAGTTGGCGTTTTTCTGGATTGTTAAGCAAATCTAGAATAGCTGCTGCTAGGGCTTTTGGTTCTCCTGGTGGTACACCAACTGCATCATAATTATGAGTGAATAACTCAGCCGCACCACCTGCTTGGGATACTATCACTGGTTTACCACAAGCCATTGCTTCTACTATTGCTAAACCAAAGGGTTCTGGTTGGGTACTGGCATGAATGACGATATCCAAATCACGGTAAACTTGAGCTATATCTTTCTGAAAACCGAGAAAATCAACTTTGTCTGCAATCTCTAAATGTGCGGCTTTGTCTTTTAATTCCTGTTCCGAAAATTGAGAACCGCGAGTTTTATAAATTGCTCCACCAACTATACAAAAATGCACGTTTACATGAGGATGAGTTTTGATAATTTCTGATGCTGCTGCTAAGAAAATATCATGACCTTTCCAACGGGCAAAAGTTGCAACTAGTCCTATTTTGAGAGGAGTATGGGGGGGTGAAGGTATGGGAGAGAAATAATTAATATCAACGGCATTATAAATTATTTCTATTGGTAATTTAGGTAGGGTAGTTTTGGCATCTTTAGCTACAGCTTGGGAAATGGCAATTCCCAGTTTAGCACCATAGCTGACCTGTTTTAAAACCCGTGCCATGAATGGACGTGAGCCATAGAAATCATGAATATGCCAAATAACTGGTGTATGCTTGATTCCAGCTAATGCTATGAGTAAATGAGTTTTAATGCCGTTGGAGTGAATTAAGTCTGGTTGGAGTTGCTGGAGCGATCGCTGAAATTCTCGCAAATATTGGCCAATGTTTGGTAAAATTTTGACTAGTCTGAATAATAATACTAATCCCATTACAGCCCGATTACTACCTTTAAAAGCACTGTCACCCAGTTGGTTCAATTCTTCTGGTAATTTGACTAATTTTACTTGCACACCCAATTTTTCTGCTGCTTCTATCAATGGTCCATCAGTCCCAACAATGAGGAACAGTTGGATATTTGGCTTTGTATTCAAAAGTGCAGCTATGATAGTTAATAAAACTCTCTCTGCACCACCAATTACTCCTACAGGGTTGACAAATACAATTTTCATATATTTTCAATACCCGCTAATTTTAAATAAGATTTGCCAATAATCTGAGCGTGATTAGACCAAGAATATTTCTGTGCTTGAGTTAGACGCGAATTAATAGTAGGAGTGCAATTTGGATTTGCTAATACTTGTTCTATTGTTTGCACCCAAGCTGATATATCTGTAATTGGACAATACATAACAACTTCTCCACCTACTTCCCGCAATACAGGAATATCACTAGCAACTACTATACCTCCACAAGCTAAAGCTTCAATCACAGGTAATCCAAATCCTTCAGCTTCACTTGTTAATAACACGGCTGAGGCTCTTTGGTAAAGAGCAGCGATAGTTGAACGTTGTAAACCTTGAAGATGAATAATTGAATTACCAATATTTAACTGCGTAATTTGCTGTTGTTGGCTTGATGTCCACTCACCGCTAACTTTAACAAGTTGTAACTCTGGATGAATACTGCGGACTTGTGCAAATACCTCTAATAAAATATCTATCCGTTTGCGAGGAATACAGCTACCAACGTGAAGTAGAAAAGGCTGTTTAGGTATCTGCGGCAATAATATATCTGGTTCAGAATTCATACTAAACTCTGGGGCGATACCATAGGGAGCATGGACTAAGCGCGATGGTTCTACCAGTTGGTAATGCTCAATTTGTTTTCTAACTTCTGTGGTAGAATAAAATACCAGGCTGCATGATTGTAAACCGTGTAAAATTCTCCGAGACATGGCTTGATACCAGCCTGGACGAGGCTCTTTTGCTGGCTCTAGAAGAGAGCGAAAGGCATCAAGATCGTGACAATATACTCCCGTCCGTTCTGCCGGTAAGACATGGGCTAAATGGGCGTAGGAGTGGTCAGAAATGTGATAAAAATCAAAATCTTTCACCCTGTTTTTGAGATCATGAGGATAGTCCCAAAAGCGGTTAAGTAAGCGATCGCTATTGTAAGCAAGTTGCTTTTTACCAAGTTGAGGAATTTGTTGAAACCGTCTGTTAAATGTTGGACAAATTTGGATAGTTTGAAGAGATGCCGAATGTTCAGATTGCAACTGTTTTAGTAACATTTGAGCGCATAAATCCATACTATGCCAGTTTTCTTCTGGGTAGTCGCAGATAATAGCGAGACGGACTGAATTCATGTGATTAATTTTAATTTTCTCCAGTATCTAATATGTGCCACCATCTAATATACTAAGTGATTTATGAACATCATATAATGAGTTACAGAAATATGGAAATTACTACTATTGTTCCGCGTCTACCCCCGGCTGTTGATGGAGTGGGAGATTATGGGTTAAATTTAGCTCGACAAATGCGCGAAGATTTTGGCATCATCACCAATTTTGTGATTGGAGATGCGAATTGGACTGGAGAAGGTGTTATCGAAGGATTTGCAGTTAAACAGGTGGCAGATTGCTCACGGACTGCGTTACTAAAATTATTACTTAATCAAGATGATGTAAAACAGACTTTGCTACTGCATTATGTGGGCTATGGTTATGCAAGGCGAGGCTGTCCTGTGTGGTTGGTGGCAGCTTTAGAAAGGTGGCGAAAAGAGGGAAATAACCGCCGTTTAGTGACAATGTTTCATGAAATCTATGCTTTTGGTCCAATTTGGAATAGCCAGTTTTGGACATCGCCACTCCAAAGAAATTTAGCGGCTCGGTTAATTAAATTGAGCGATCGCTGTATCACCAGCAAACAAGGATATGCTGATATTATCCGAAAATTAAGTCAAGGAAAACATTCGGATATTCCCACTTTACCAGTATTTTCTAATGTCGGTGAGCCAAAAAATCTCACCCCTTTGTCAGAACGACAGCGGCGTTTGGTAATATTTGGTGGTACTCTCCCACGTTCTCGTGTTTATCAGCAATCTCTACTAGCGTTACAGAAGACCTGTCAAGAATTGGAAATTGAGGAAATTTTGGACATTGGTTCTCCTCTCAGTTTTCAGATTCAGCCTATTAATGGAATTCCTGTTAACTGTTTGGGAATTAAATCTAGTCAAGAAATTAGTAATATATTATCTAGCTCCTTAGTTGGTTTTTTCAATTATCCTACTGAATACTTGAGCAAATCAACAATTTTTGCTGCCTATTGTTCTCACAGATTGTTACCTATCGGTGTATGGTATAAAGGTAAAGATGGAGATGGTTTACAGGCTGAGAAACATTATTGGTTAGCAGACAGAAATGATCACACACTGAATTTATTAGAGGGACAGGTAGTTGCAGATAATGCTTTCACCTGGTATCAACAACATCAATTATCTGTCCAAGCCAGTATTTTTGCAAGTTGGCTGGTTTGATGCCACCAAAGGCTTGCTGTGTGAAGATTTGAGGAATTTTCCAACTTTATTTTTGTTATGGCGGTTAGTATCTAACGTAATAACAAGGGTTTTGAGCTTACTCATATCTTGCACCAAGTCCTAGCGATTAGAAATCGCGGAACCATACAAACCAAGTCCGCCTACGCGGACTAATAGAAAATCAAGGGTTTCAAACCCACGCAGGTGGGTTTTGCCTGTGTAGCCGTGACTTCCAGTCGCCTGGTGCAAGATGTGAGCTTATAAATTTTCCAACTTTTTTATATTTCTACAGTTTCCCCGCCCTCGATTGTATTGACATCCGACTAACAATTTTTGTTTGAAAGTTAAACCTAAAAATTAATATTCATCTACGAATTGAGGATGAACCCAGAGAAATTCCCGGCGTTTATTTTGCACTCGTTCTAAACCACCAAAACTAGGATCTTTTTGTTTTAATAGAGCGTGTAATTCTCGTAAAATGGGACCTTGGGCGCGAATTGCATCACCTTCTGAAAAGGAAGCTTGATCAGACTTTTCAACTAAAGCCATATCACTGCCTTTTAAAGTAGATTCAATGGTTTTTTGTCCTAAATCTAGTTGTTCTTCATTGGCTTTGTAGGCTGTGTCATCTAAGATAAACTTAGTTGCTGAACCCGCTACAGGTAATACTAAGCTGAGAGTTGCTGTTAAAATTTTGAGATAGGGAATTGCTTTGGTAAACCACTTATGGGGTAAGTCTAATTCATAAACTCCCTTGTTTGGATCGTTGGGATTTAAGACTGGAAGCGGTTGACGGGCGTGTTCACACCAGAGGGTAAGTTGAAACTTGGCACTTATCCATTTGGGTTTATCAAAAAATTTCGGATCAATGGGTTTAAAGCTAAACAAACGTGGTCCATCTTTGGCTTCATCTGTGAGCATTTGCATTAATGTTGCAAACTCTTGATCAACTTGGCTGAGAATAGTCCGTTGTTGCTGAGACAACTCCTGAAAGCGTTTTTCATCTCGACTATCGAAAATAACTAAATCTCTGCGGATGACTTCTAACTCATCTTTCAGAACATCTCGAAATTTCTCAATACCAAATACTTGTGATGGGGGTGGAGTTGTGGGTGCATTATTTAGCAAACAATCAATGTTTTGCCATTCACCACACCCGGAAGTCGGACAGGGAAATTCATGACGATTCTTTTTTTTGCTTTCAATTAGTTTCTGGACTTCAAATAATCCCTTTCCAGGTGGATTCATGCCGCAAGGTGCAACGCAAGCAACCATAACGTTACAACGCAAACCTTCCCAGAAATCTTTAACTAACCATGTAATTTCTTCCGTGAGATAGGATAAAAAGCGTTCTGGATAAGCTGCCCGCACTGTGATTTTTATATCAGTATCCACATACTCTAGCAATGCTCTACCGTTGTAGCCATTGTCAAGCATTAAACCTCGTTGCCAGTGGATGCTGTTGTTGTAATTATTCCGTCCAAGTGAATATTTATGTAAGCGGACAATTAACTGATAAAACAATCCTTCTGCTACTGCAAACTGTCCCCGACTATCCACAATGCGGCAAATTTGTACCTGTTGTCTGTCTCCGGGTTCTGGTTGTTCTCCCCAATTTGGTAATTTGTTTGGGCGTGTATCAGGAACAAGTTGAGCAATCAAGCTCGTATTGCTAGGTTCAGATGGATTAAAAACCACTTCGTATGATAAATCAAAGCGTTTCATCAGTCCCAGAAATACTGGATGGAGTTCTTTCGGATAACCTTCTTCTCCTTCAAATGGGGGATGACTCCATAATTGGCTAAGATGGTCAAATGCTGCTAAACCATTGCGTTTGCGTGTCACTTCATCATCCAATACAAAGCTGATGGCCTTGGCTAACCAGTCGGGTTTGAGGATGACGATATTGCGGAGTACAGAGTCGTAATGGTAATGGATAAAATGACCCAATCTATGGGAAATGGCCAGGAATAATTCTGCTTGCTGTTCATCAATTCCCTGTTCAGCACAGATGGCAATAACGTCATTGTAGGGGAGATAGGCTTGATCACTGGTTTTTAAGATTTCCCGTACCTGTTGCCATTTGGCAGGAACAGAACGCCCGACTTCAGGAAGAGATGCCGCAACACGAGCAATAGTTTCTTTTAATTCTACTAAACCAGGGCAATCTGTTGTATTTCCTGGGGGTTTGCTGTCTACATGAAAGAAACCCAGTACCGTATCTTGACCAAATTGATCGAGAATTTCTTGTCTATCAATATCTGGTTGTCGCTGTCCGGGTCCACCATGAGTGGCAACTACCAATACTTTGGCATCCGGTTCTCGATTTTTGATGAGAGTGATCCATTCTTTGACAAAACCTTGCTGGGGTCCCTCTCGTGGTTTCCAGACTACCAAATACACGGCTGGCGCACTGAAGAATAACTGGTGGGTGGGACGATAAACCCTTTGACCACCAAAATCCCAACCATTCAAGGTGATTTTTGTACCGCTATCGGGATCTGTGACGATGACAGGTTTAATTTCAATGCCGTGAGTGGTGGGGCGACCTTCTACCCATTCATCCCCCCGCAATGCCCCTAACAGACAACTTTTGCCCACTTCACCCTCACCAATGAGGATCAATTTGGCTTCATTGAGTATGATTTGTTTTTCTGCTTTTGCCCGCAGATATTCCAAAACAGCTTCAGTTCCTTGTTCGTAGGCAGCAGCAAGTTCAGGATTGAGGGGGTTATTGCTGAGGTCAAGCCCTTGTAACTGAGTCAGGGAAGCGATCGCATCTGGGATAGCTGTCAGTTGGTTGTTGTTGAGGAAAAGCCATTGTAACTGAGTCAGGGAAGCGATCGCATCTGGGATGGCTGTCAGTTGGTTATTGTCGAGGTAAAGCTCTTGTAACTGATTCAGGGAAGCGATCGCATCTGGGATGGCTGTCAGTTGGTT
>NZ_JAQMSE010000206.1:0-10517 GCF_028330045.1 Aphanizomenon sp. CS-733/32 | reverse complement strand
TATAAATAAACCCCTCTCCAAACCTCTCCCCGACGCGGGGAGAGGCTTTGAAACCCCCATTCCCTTGTAGGGAAGGGGGGAAGGGGGGTTAGGTTTCTAGAGATTATCGGGTTCATCTAATACTTTTCAAACAACCTCTAAAAGAGTGAACGGAGTGGGTTTGGATTTATCTAAATCTTGAAGATAGTGAACTGGATACCAAGTTTGGGCTAATTCAAAAGCATCTGGATTACTCCCTCCAGGTAATATTTCTGTTAAAGAATTTTCGTTGATAAAAGATTGTGTTTGCACCATTTTCTATACTAATTTATTTTCAATAACTTTTAATTTAACATTCTAGCAATAATCATCCCTAATTGCACACTGATAATTCCCAAGATTGTACTACCTGAAAAATAACCAGCAGCGGCTAACCAATTACCACGTTGTAACAAGCCAACTGTATCTAAACCAAAAGTAGAAAAAGTAGTATATGCACCTAAAAATCCTGTAGCAACAATTAACTTAATTTCTGGGGAAATCAGCGCTGTTTTTTCCATAGCTAAAGTTGCAAAAAACCCCATTGCTAAACAACCGCTAATATTAATAAAAAAAGTTCCATAGGGAAAACCAAAACCAAAGCGGTTTGTCAACCACAATGTTAAATAATAGCGACTTAAAGCACCAACTATTGCACCCAAACTAATAGCAATGGGAGTACGCAAATTAGGACTAGGGACAGGATTAATCATAATGCTATTAATTGTAACAGGTGTTTTGATGTAAATTATCTTATTTAGGACTTACGCACTGTACAAATTAACCATCATCATGTATGAACGATATTTGGTTGTTTCAGGCTTTTGGGGATGAAGTTTATATAAATAGCGATAGCGAACCGCTGCTGTAAGCAGTTCGCCTAAAAATCAGCGAAAAATTACATTTAAATGCCTGAAACCCATGCCTCATATTTGGTTAATTCTGTCAATGCGTAAGTCCTATTAGCTTATGATAAACAAAATAAGGTATTTCTATTATGCAAGTTCCCATCTGTAATGAAATACTGGTAGAGTAGGTCCAACCTATGCAAGTTGCCAGAAATTATTGATTTTTCGTCATTACAAAAAGCCCGTGACGAGGATTGAACTCGTGACCTCACCCTTACCAAGGGTGTGCTCTACCACTGAGCCACACGGGCGGAATCTGAAACAGAATTAAGATTTATAATGCTGTACCACAGACAGGCGGACAGCATTTAAATTCTTAATCTTTGTAGAATATGGGCCGAGCTGGATTTGAACCAGCGTAGGCGTAAACCAACGGATTTACAGTCCGTCTCCATTAACCACTCGGACATCGACCCGTTTGTTTCCCACGCTTAACTATAATAGCAGCACTCTCTAGATTTAGCAAGGGGTTAGAGAAAATATTTTTTGATAACGTCTAAATCCTTTACTCCCAGCCAGTTTCCGAGGTTTACGCCATTAGTTCGTGCCATTTACCAGGTTCAGCTTGGGGGGACAAATTCTAGGCGATACCGATATAATGCCACTGGTCGAGAACCTGCGGTAAAATAATCGGGATCTTGGGGTGAAAGGTAGACGGCGGTTACTTGATCTGCGGTAATGGCTGGAGAGGGTGTGGAGAGTTTTTGATAGGCTGTGGTTGATTCTACAGTATTCAAATATGGACGAAAACTGCCTTTAAATAATTGTTGGAAAACTTCTGTGGTGATGAATTGATTATCGGCTGTTGTTTCGGTGGCGCGATCGCTGATAATGGATATTAATTGGCGTTCACCCCGCAAAAATGTAATTTGCCGATTGGGAGATTGAGGATCTACTTTGGATGATAATACAGCCTCATCGCCTAAATAGGCTCTGGATAAATTTAAACTATTAAATTCTCTGTCAGCGACTAATATTGATGGTTGCTTTGAAAAGTTACCAAAAATTTTAAACCCAGAATTAGTTGGTTTAACTTTAATGAATTTCACTAAAAAACTAATTGGTTGATTTAATTGACTGCGATTACCTTCAAAGCCTGGTGTGACTATATCCGGTGCTAAAGGTGCGGCTAAATCTACTAATGTGCTGGTAACTTTCCAAGTCCCAGCTATCCAGTCAGGGTAAACTAAATCTCCTTTGGCTGGTTTGACCGATGTTAATTTTTCCCATTGGGGGAATTTGGCTAAATGTTCTGCTAATTCTCCAGCTTGTGCCTCGTTATTTCCTAAGAATAATAAAAGCATTAAGCAAAAACTAACAATTATTTTCATCAACATATTCAATAATTAAAATTTAAATTTATTTAAAGATCCCCGACTTTTCAAAGAAGTCGGGGATCTGAAGCTTACGAAATTACAAGGCTTCTAGGGCTAAAGGTTGCCAAATTTCGCCATATTTTCCCTTTAAAAGTTGCCAAGCTTCTACTTGTCCTGGTTCGTATTCTCCGGGTTTACCCCATTGTAAAAAGAGGCTTAATGCAGGTTTTTCTTCTGCATCTAAAAACCGAATTGCATAGGTTGTAAAATTTCCTCTTTTGGCTTCACCTGTTTCAAATTTCACTTTTTGAATCATATCCATATTCAAATGAAATTCAAAGCCTTCGGTGTGCATATTCGCATATTTACCTTTTGGTAATTCGGCGTAAAATAGTTTTTCTATTTTTCCTCTAGCTTCTAAAACAGCGGCGCTACTGGTGACAATTAAGCGCAAAGTTCCCAAGGTTTCACAAGCTTCCAAAAATTCTTTCAATGTTGTACTCATATGTGTTGATTTTTTAGTTGTTAGTGTTCAATTTCAGATTTATAGCGTTTTTTTGGATGTAATACAATCCAGAAGGCAAGAGGGCGCAGACCCTGCGCCCCTACGTTTCGTATTTTTCATAGGCAGCAACAATCCGCTGTACTAAAGGATGACGAACCACATCTTTTTGAGAAAATTCGCAAATGGCGATTCCTTCTACATTTCTGAGAATCTGTAAGGCTACATCTAAACCTGATTTTTGATGGGGTGGTAAATCGGTTTGGGTGATGTCACCTGTGATTACCATACGGGAGTTAAAACCCAATCGGGTTAAAACCATTTTCATTTGCGCTGGTGTGGTATTTTGGGCTTCGTCAACGATGATAAAGGCGTTATTTAATGTCCGTCCTCGCATATAAGCTAGTGGTGCGACTTCGATGATTTCCCGTTCGATTAGGTTGGGGACTTTTTCGGGGTCTATGAATTCATTTATGGCATCATACAGGGGACGTAAATAGGGGTTGACTTTTTGCTGTAGGTCTCCTGGTAAAAAGCCGAGTTTCTCTCCTGCTTCGACTGCGGGACGGGTTAAAATCAGTCGTTCAAATTGATTGCTGAGTAGGGCTTGGACTGCCATAACTACAGCGAGATAGGTTTTCCCTGTTCCCGCAGGACCAATACAAAAGGTTAAATCACGTCTACGAAGTGCGTCTATATATTGGCGTTGGTGAAAGGTTTTGGCGCGAATTTCAAAACCCCGGCGAGTTTTGGCGAGGATATCCCGTTGTAGGTCTTGGAGTTGGTCTTCTGTATTTGTATCGAGGGCTTGACGGGCTGTGAGAATATCGGCGCTAGAGATATTATTACCTTTACTCCACAAATTTTCGAGCGATCGCACTAATCGCTTTGCTAATTCTACCTGTTTGGGTGTTCCCGAAATTAATAATTCTTGCCCCCGCAGAACTAAGTTAGCCCCTGTTTGTTGTGATAAAAACTTGATATTTGCCTCACCATAACCAGCTAGAGCGATCGCACTGGACATACTAGGCAGTTGAATTATAGAATCATCTGCCATATTATTGCTGAATTGGGTAAAAAGTAGTTGTTAACAAAATTAATATTTTCCTATAGCAGGGAACAGGGGTGAAACTCTTGTGGTGTATGGTTGTTTAGATAAATTTTGTATCTCATTCAAGTGCATACCGCCATATTAAATGTAAATTGAAAATTCTATAATTTTGTATTAATTAAGGCCTATTAAATAAAACTAAAACTCAAGCAATTCATCAGCAGGTTCTACACTATTCTTTCTTCTTTCTCCTGACTTCTGACTCCTCTTAAAATATTGGAAAATAGGCTGACAACATTTGTTAATTCTTGGCTGGTAAATCCGCAGTGAACACGGAAATATTCGCCAAGACTTGACAATTTTGTTGTCCCCTTTCTCCATCTTTCCCAGAAAATAATCTGTAATCAACCATTTAAACTGACCAGTTATGATCTAGCGTAACCTTGGTTTAACAACAGGTTTGGGAATATTGCTCTCTCTTTCTTTCGACTTGGGTGGTAGTATCCGCTCTTCCTGGTTTTCATCAAAAGACATACTATCTCGACTGTGGGAACTGCCGCCGTAAATATCCAGGTATACTGATTCCCCAGCTAGTTCTGCTGCTGCGGAAATTACAGTGCGAATTGCCTGGATATTTCGTCCCCCCCGACCAAACACTTTTTCTTTATCTATGCTGTTAAAAGCAATGCGAACCCAAGCCCGCTTAAGGGTTTGAGACATTTCACAATCAACGCTTAAAGATTCTGGAGATTCTAAAAACGGTTGCACTAGAAACTTCACCAGCCCCACATAATTGGGATTGGTTGTTAGGGATTTAATCTCAAGACTATGATGCGGCTGTTGCACTGACCTGTTCAAAAACGTTAGCTTTTACGAGGATACGACGAACTGTATCGGTAGGTTGAGCGCCTTGTTGCAGTCGCTTAACAATACCAGGAATATCTAATTTTACTTCATCAGTTCTGGGGTTATAAAATCCTAGTTCTTCTAGGGGGCGACCGTCACGACGGGCAAGATTGTTAATAGCAACAATCCGGTAACTTGCTTCGCGCTTTTTGCCAAATCTTTTTAAACGCAATTTGATCATGTTGAGAACTGTTTCTCCTGTTCCTAGTGAGTGAGTTTGTAACTGATTGATAGGGAAGTGATGGGGATATTATACCCGCCTTCACAACTTCCAACACTGAAATGCTAATTTTAGCACTTTCTCGCCGTGAATGGCTATTAGTTTAGTTGTCAGTTGGAAAGATATTCTCTCCGTTCCCTGTTCCCTACTCCCGTCGTTTCGGGATAAAACAGTTGTAGCACCTCAATTTTCCCTCCATTACTTGCACTAATTCATTGTGAACAATTTTGATAAATTGTTTATCACAGCGTTAGCTACATACTTATTTCCGCACAGACCAAGAGCGGATTTGTCCTAAAGTTACAGGAATTCTGTCACTAACATCAATGGTAAACAAAAACACCTTTTTAGCTCTGCGGCCATTTTCCGGGTCAAAAAACTTTAATTTCACATCCCAACAATCACTATTAATCCGACAGAAAGGACTTTTTTCCACTTCAATACTATCAAGCTGCATCCCTGTAGAAATAGCTTGAGAAAAACTAGAAGCAGCTTGGAAAGCATTAGTTACAGAAAAATTCAGCGCCCGATCTTTAGCAAATTGTCCTAAATTTTGCAAATCATAGTAAACTCGATTTAAGAAACTACTCAAAGCCTTTCTCATAGCCATTTCTTCGGCTGGTGCTGTGCCTTGCGTAATTACAGTTTGCATTGCCATATCTACTAAACTATTGACTTTCCAGCCATACATTCCCCTAGTATTAGTTAAAGTAATTACAGGCACAACTTGACCAGAAAATAATTCCACAGTTCTATCTGTTAATCTTGCAGGAATACTCACCCGTTCTACAAAATCATCACTATCTTCTGGTTGAATTTGTCCCTCTAACATAGCAATTAGAGTTTCATAAATATCTGCGGCAAAACCGCTTACAGGTTCTAAAGCATAAATAGAAGTCAGTTCTTGGTTGAGAGTCCAAATTAAAGGTTTAGCTTCGGCGGGATTTTCTGATAGATAATTCACCATTTGCCGGCTATCATAGGGATTAGCAGGGATAATTACCCCGTCCATATTCACTGCTGGCATTAATTGTTTAAACGAGTCCCTTCTGGCTTCATTACCAAAATCATAACCAATAGTTCCTAAAGCATAAACCAATTTAGAAGCGGCGCTAGGGGTGACACCTTGAGTTATTTCACTTCGTTGTTCTCGTTCCCAGTCTCCGGCTGGGAATACCGTCTCCAAGGCTCTGCCTGATGATATAGTCAGAGGCAGAGCCTCTAATGTAGCATTCCCAGGTAGAACCTGGGAACGAGAGATTCCTACTCCCCTCTCCTCGTAGGAGAGGGGTTGGGGGTGAGGTTGTTGTACTCCCTGGTAGGAGAGGGGTTGGGGGTGAGGTTGTTGTACTCCCTGATAGGAGAGGGGTTGGGGGTGAGGTTGTTGTACTCCCTGATAGGAGAGGGGCTGGAGGTGAGGTTCTAACTTTTCTCCCGTCAATAATTGAAACGCACCGGGAATATTCAACTTACCTAATAAACACCGTTCCGGTTCTTCTACCTCTTCCGGGTTACAGGGAATAGCACTATTTAAAATCGCTTCCCGCACTGCTTCCGCATTGGGTTGTTCACCCCGTTGCAATTGCATACTCATTAATAAGGCAGAAATACCTGTGACAATGGGTGCAGCGCAACTTGTACCTTTTTCTCTGATAGGTTCTTCCGTTCCCGGTTGGGCGCCTAAGATATTTTCACCATTTGCCATTACACCCTTATTTTGATATTCTCCGCCATAATTACTAAATTTAAACGGTTGACCATCATCTCGCATTGCACCCACTGTAATTACACCTGGAAGAATAGAGGGAATACACCAACATTCCCCTTTATCATTACCACCAGGGGCAATAATTAACATATTATTGTCTTGGCATTGTTTGACAGCACGGGCAAATAAATCTGGTGCTACTCCGGTTTGGGTAGGGTGACAAGCAGCGATATGGATAATATTCGCTCCCCATTGCCAAGCGGTATTAATAGCGTGGGTAAGGTTGATAGGGGAAATAAAATCATCATTAGCGAAGGAAATAGGAATATTTAATGCTGTACATAAAGGGGCAATACCAGGGGCGGGTGTGCCGTGTTGCCCTAAAATTGTGCTAGAAATGTGAGTAGCATGACTGGATAATTCAATGCGTTGTCTAATAGCTGGAGGGAAAGGTGCAAAAAATGCCTCCCGTTCTTTTTTTGCCTCTTCTTTATCGTGGTCGGGGTCGTCTTTTTTATCTTTTTGTTCTTTGTTAAAATCTAAAGATAAATTGAGATAATAATAGTATTCTTCGTTGAGTTCAATATCTTCTGAACAGTAGGGTTTAAATTGACTAAATTTTGCCCCTTGAAAACAACTGCGTTCTAAATCAGCAGCACCATCAAGGATAGCAATTTTAATGCGAGGGTCGCCTTTTGTGCGTGTCCAAATTTGGGAGATTCCGGGGATGTCGGTAAGGTTAGGCATGGTTTTGATTGTGTTGTTGTAATTGATGTTATAATTATGGGTGAAAAGTCTAATTTTTTATAAAGTTAATGCCAGCTAAAGATATTTTTCATGATGCTGTTAGGATAGGGTTAGAAAAAGACGGTTGGGTGATTACAGATGATCCTTTAAGGATAGAAGTCGGTGATGTGGAAATGTATATTGATCTCGGTGCAGAGCAAATTTTAGCTGCTGAAAGAGAAGGAGAAAAAATAGCGGTGGAAATTAAGAGTTTTATTGGTACATCTAATATTTCTCAATTTCATCAAGCCATTGGACAATTTTTTAATTATCATTTGGCATTAGAAGAACAACAACCAGAACGAGTTTTATAGGAATTTTAGTTTGGATGGTAACTGCTGCTAACTAGATAATCTACTAATAAAATTCTCATGTTCTGGACTTGCTAAACCCTGCTGGACAACGGTTAACACTTTTCCTAAATCTCCTTCTAATAATGCTATTTTATCTAACCATAAACCGGGGAATATTTGGGAACAAATTATATTATCTGCATTGGGTTGAAGTTGAATATACTCCCCTTGTTGTAATCTAAACCAATCAAATTGATGGTCATAAACTCGCCAGATTAAATATTCTTGGACTTGATTACGACGATAAACTTTGAGTTTTTCATGTAAATCATAGGAAGCACTAGAAGCAGCAGTTTCTACTATTAATTCTGGCGCACCTTCTACATAATCATCTTTATTTATTCTTGATTGTCCTCCTGTTTCAATTCTTAATAAAGCATCCGGTTGTGGTTCGTTATCTGTATCTATTAGCACTGTGGCATTATCGGCGAAACCTATGCTCGGTGTAGCTGCTTTATAAACTCCCAGCCAAGTCATAATATAAGCATGGGGTTCTCCATGACTTTTGATTCTTAATGGTGATGCCACGTAAACTACTCCTTCAATTAATTCGGCTTTTTTGAGATTCGGCATGGCATGATAACGCCGTTCAAATTCATGACGGGTTAATTTGTCGCCGTTTTCTAGGGGAGGAATAGTTAAGATGGGAGAAATTGCAGTAGTAGATATCATAAAATTTGCTCAAATTTTGCAGAAAATGAAATTGTCTGAATCAGGATATCCGGGATTTCAGGATTTACAGGATGTTATTTAAATTGTGTCGGTTGGGTTGATGGATGTTACCGATAATTTTGGTAATTTTGTGATTTAATTTTGTTGGGTTGCGCTGTCGCTTAACTACATTTTAAATAAGATAATATAAATTCATTTTTTCAATTGTCCCTCCTAGCAATTGTTTTTCTTGAACAGCAACACACATCTCGCGCATGGGTTGTTGTTGGTAATAAGCATGAACTCGACGTGCAGTATCGTTAACGGTAAAGTAATTGAGAAAATCATTGAGATTTTTTAAGTAAAAGTACACTACTTTATCTGCATTAGCTTTAGATAAACCAACACAAATGCGACTACAAATAGGTAAAAATTGTAATGCTTGGGGTGATAAAACAGTTGCTAACCGTTGCTGGATATCAAATATTTGAAATTCTTGGTTTCTAATATAAGGGTAAAGTTCAATCTCACTACGACCATCTAAAGATAAATCAAAACCTATATGTAAGCTATTACTGACAAGTAAATTATAAATATTTTTATCTAAACCACCGTTTAATGCTATTAATGTAATAGATTTTTTTACCACTTTCTAATAATGTTGTCATTGCCAATTACCATTGATGATTTTACAGTAAAATGAGAATTTTATTTAAGCAGTAAAAACTGGAAATGCCTAGAAAACCTCGAATTTTTAAACCTGGATACTCTTATCACATTACCACCCGTTGCAATAACCGTGAATTTAAACTTTCACGGAGGGAATGTCGGGAAGTGTTTCTTTATGCGATAAAAAAGGCTTTGAATAAATTCAATTTCCAGCTTTATGCTTTGTGCATTATGTCAAATCATGTTCATTATTTGATTGCACCTAAACAGCCAGAAGAGTTACCCAAAATTATGCACTTCCTGAATTGGTACACGGCGATGTGTTTCAATCGAATGTTAAGAAGAACAGGACATTTTTGGGAAAAAAGGTATTACTGTGATGGGTTTCCTGCTTCAGACAAAGAAAGAGCATTAAATACTTTACGCTACATTCACGCTAATCCTAAAGCTGCCAAAATGCGCCAGAGTTTTTTCTATGACTTCAGCAATTATGGCAGTTATGAACGCTTAACCGATGATGGTTTAACTCAATGGCATCCGGCTTTTTTACGACTGGGAAACAGCTTAGAAGAATGTGCCAAAAAGTATAAAGGCTTTTGCCAAAAGTATAAACCCAAGGAGAAAACCCCGACCCAATGCCACTGGGGTAGTAAGCTGTTGGCTGGGGTTCATCTCACAAATCAGGGTTCAACCACCAACCCCAAAAAATCCAAGTCCGGTTTTCTACCACCCCCGTGCCAGGTATCGGAAACCCCTGAAGTGACAGAGGTTGTACGTCAATTCATCCAGGCGAACCGTGCGCCAAGGGATGTAGAAACAGACTTTTGATATTTTTTGAGGTGAGTGGTAGAATGGGGTGACTTACTCCGCGTCGTCGCCCGCAAAAGGATTTTTCGGGCTGTAACCTGACCGCTTTTGATCCGCGGTATCCTGAGATGGTTTCGCGTTCTACGGGGGCAACTTGTTGGGGGCGGATGTTTTTCTTAGTCATGGTGTGTTTTCCTTTTTGTTTGTTCGTTTAACTTCTTCATAATGAAGAAGACTGGTTTGGTGAAGGCGTTAAATTGATTTTGAAGGGTAATTTAACGAGTTGTGATTCACCAGAAGCTTTTTTAGGTGATAGTGTGGAAAGTGTCAAAGCGATCGCTCTGTGATTCACCAGAAGCTTTTTTAGGTGATAGTGTGGAAAGTGTCAAAGCGATCGCTCTAAAATTAGCACATATCTTGATAAGAGCGACCTACAATTACCGCATATCCTCATAAAAGCGATCGCTCTAAAACTACCACTCATAAGAGCGACCTACAATTACCGCATATCCTCATAAAAGCGATCGCTCTAAAACTACCACTCATAAGAGCGATCGCTCCCCTTTCTTACCACCCCCGTGCCAGGTATCGGAAACCCCTGAACTGACAGAGGTTGTACGTC
>NZ_JAQMSE010000205.1:0-12153 GCF_028330045.1 Aphanizomenon sp. CS-733/32 | reverse complement strand
GAAGATAAGAATAGTATTAAATCTGGTAAAGTGATAGGTTTTTGCTAATTTCAACCCTTATTCCTTGCACTTCTTTCACCTTCTTTACCTTCAAACTCTTGATATATCTCAGTTCTAGGTTTATTCAGCAGCCCCTAAGTATACATCATCACCCCATGATGTTTCGCTAAAAAACGCAAAAACGCCAAGGGAAAAAAGAGATTTATGGTGTTGACAAACAATTTTAAAAATGTTATCATAGAACTGATAAGGAAGAGCTATCTTGTTATTAATTAATAATAGAATGACAAACCCCCGACTTTTTTAAGAAGTCAGGGATATTTTTATGTTTCAAAGCACTCGTAATACGCTGGGAATACTGTCTATTGATTCCATTGCTTGAATTTCTGCCAAAGCTCCTCTAAAGTCCCCTTCCCGGACATTGTGGGTAACAACGACAATCTCGGCTAGTTCTCCCTGAAAGCCAGTTTGGACTACTGACTCTAAACTCACGCCATAATTACCAAAACAAGTTCCCAATCTCCCAATGACTCCCGCTTGATCTTTGCTGAGGAAACGGGCATAAAACCGGGTTACTAACTCGGAAATGGGGGTAATTTGCGAGTAATGTTGATGTCTACAAGCGAGGAGAGAATTTGGTTTCGTGGTATTGGTTTTGAGGGTAGCAACAAGATTTAAGATATCTGATGATACAGCACTGGCGGTAGCACCAGCCCCAGCCCCAGGACCGAATAACATCACTTGTCCTATCGGTTCTCCCTCGATCAGAATAGCATTGTAAACACCGTTAATACTAGCTAAAGGGTGGCTGTGGGGAACTAGGGTAGGATGAACTCTCACGGAAAGTTGGGAGTTATCTTCATCTAAATGTTGAGCTATTCCTAGTAATTTAATTACGAATCCTAATTTAGCAGCATAGGCAATATCTGTTTTTGTAACTTGACGAATTCCTTCACAATGGACATCTTCCCGATTGATTCGCCCATCAAATCCTAAAGATGCCAAAATAGCAATCTTATCTCCGGCATCCAAACCATCAACATCCGCTGTGGGGTCAGCTTCAGCATAACCCAACCTCTGAGCATCTGCTAAGACATGATCAAATTCACTACCTTCTGTTTGCATCCTGGTGAGGATATAGTTGGTTGTGCCATTGACAATGCCCATGATAGCGCTAATGCGATTAACGCTTAAAGATTGTTTCAGGGGTTGAATTACAGGAATACCACCACCAACGGCGGCTTCTAGCAGCACATAGACACCCGCTTGATTAGCAGCGGTGAATATTTCGCCACCAAATCGAGAAATCACGGCTTTATTGGCAGTAACTACGTGCTTACCATTTTTAATAGCTGTCAAGATGAGTGTGCGGGCGGGTTCTAATCCCCCCATTAACTCTACAACTATATCTACGGCTGGATCATTAACAATGGCTTCTAAATCCGTAGTTATCACCTCTGATGATAATTCTACAGCTCTGGGTTTCGTGAGCGATCGCACTCCCACTCGATATATTTCAATTTCCTGTAACAGTGGATGACGACCTACCTGATCTTGCAACAGTTGTACTGTCCCCGTTCCTACCGTACCTAATCCAAGTATTCCTAATTTAACAGCCACAGATTTTGCACCCACATTAAATTTACATAAAACAATTGTAGGCAGAGCCATCAGCCCTACCTACTAATTATCTGCTTTTAATTTTCCAATGACCAATGACCACTGACCAAATTAGTATGTTTCTACGTGCCAGCGGTGAGCTTTCTTGAGGTCTTTTTGGTAATCACTCCAAACTACACCTTCTTTCGCCGCCGCAGCACTTAAAGCCGCATCAATGCCATCTTCCATACCGCGCAAACCGCAGATGTAAGTGTGGGTTTTTTCGTTTTTAATCAACTGCCACAATTCATCAGCGTGTTCCGCAACCCGGTCTTGGATATACATCCTGCCACCTGCGGGGTTATTTTGTTCCCGGCTGATAGCATAGGTGAGACGGAAGTTTTCCGGATATTTCTCTTGCATTGCTTCCAATTCTTCTTTATAAAGAATATTGGGAGATGTGGGTACACCAAACAACAACCAGGAAAATCCTTTAAATTGATATTCTGGGTTAGCTTTTCTTTCTGCATCCTTAAACATCCGCCACAGGTAAGTCCGCATCGGCGCAATACCCGTGCCTGTTGCTAACATGATCACATTAGCTTCAGGATCTTCCGGCAATAACATTTCCTTACCAACAGGACCTGTGATTTTGACATCATCACCTGGTTTAATTTTAGTCAGATAGGTAGAACAAACACCATAAACCGTTTCACCTGTTTCTGGATGCTTGTATTCTAACTGACGAACACACAGAGATATTGTTTTATCATCTAGATTATCGCCGTGACGAGTAGAAGCAATGGAGTACAGTCTGAGTTTTTCCGGCTTACCATTCTTATCTACACCGGGAGGAATAATCCCAATACTTTGTCCTTCTAAATACCGCAGGTTGCCAGCAGACAGGTCAAACTTGAGATGTTGAACAATCCCAATTCCACCTTCTTTAACTAATGTTTCATTAGAAATACACTTACCAATAAACGGAGCATTAGGACGATAAATGTTCACAGGAACATCAGCATGAGCATCTTTTTTGGCTTTTGCTTGAGTCATGGAGTTGCCTTTCTTATCCTTAGCTGGTGTTTTAGCAAAGCCTTTAGCTTCACTAACATTACTTACAGGTGTGGATTTACCATGTTCATCTTTGTTAGCACTTACTTCAGCCGCGACTTCGCTGCTAACTTTAATGTCAGCAGTTGCTAATTCAACTTTTTCGTTAACTGCTAAGTCAACTTTGCGATTGAGTTGCTGTAAAGCTGTAACAGATTGGATACTAACAATTTTACCGCCTAGGCGAGTGATCCGTCGCATTTCTTGATTCATGCGGTTGTAAGGTACTCTGATGAATACACTGCCACTTCTACGAATTTGGTAGTTGGTTTGATCAGTTTCTTCAACCTGACGCAGACCCACCACTTCGTAAACGAAGACGCGGCTACCTGATTCTATATTGGCAGCACCCTCAACAGCACCTTGATTGTACATTCCTTCTAACACTCCGATATTTACTTAACCGTTTATCAAAAAAAAATTATTCCCATCCTTATGCGAGCTTTAGTTTACCGGATTTTCGGATCACAAAACTAGCCATCTGGGAAAACGACATCATTTATGATGATGCCTTGCTCAGTACACTCGCCCAAGACCAGTAGGCATGGCAAAAAACACACCTGTTCACCTTCTAAATTAGAGGATAAGTCTTTGCGAGAATGTTAATAGTGAATCACTTTAATCTTTTTTTCTCGAACTACATAGTTTTAGGCTTGTTGATCAAATATTCTACTGCATATTGATCCTGCAAAAATCCTGGGTTTGCAAAAAAAGCTTTTTGATTTCTAAAACTACCAGTACCATCTTACCATGACGGTGTAGTAACGGACTTTATTAATAATCAATTTTATATAGGACTCCTATTTGATTTTTAAACAAGACTCAATAGGTATCAATTTTGTCTTTCCTGTTCCCTTTTCCCTGACCACACAAGTAAATTCACAGAATCAAACCGGATTCCTATAGGTACAGTACATTCCAGGTAAATTAAGTACAGTGTTAAAAAGTGTTAAAATAATACATGAATTTAGCGTGGTGCGAGTTGAGCCATACGCCACGCTGTACTATCAAATACTCACAAGCTTTCTTCCTTCTTCCTGACTGGTAACAGAGGGACTTGTACTGAGTTTGTCGAAGTAAGCCGAAGTGCTAACTCCTATTTTCTCTCAAATCTAAAAAAAATGTATCATCTATGGCAGAATGTTAAACAGATAATTGCTAGGGAACTAGATTCGTTCTTAAGGTAAATCTTGTGAGAGTACACCCCATTCTGCTAAAATCTAGTACAACACTAAGATTAAATACTTACCAGCCATAAAATTAGGCTAATTAGGACGAGTAACTGCTATAGGCGTACAAGTTATTTGTTGAAATCTGTCATCGTTATGCTGGATAGCCAGAAGTAGGACAATACCGTTGGGGTAAGCTCCTAGATTCAAAATCTGCTGTGAGAAAAATTATTGATTGACACATTTAGTATTTAGAGGGAATTTATGACTAAGCCGGAACGCGTGGTACTAATTGGAGTAGCCGGAGACTCTGGGTGCGGTAAATCTACGTTTTTGCGTCGGTTGATTGATTTATTTGGCGAAGAATTTATGACAGTTATCTGTTTAGATGACTATCATTGCCTAGATCGTAAACAACGCAAGGAAACAGGCATAACTGCACTTGACCCTAGAGCAAATAATTTTGATCTAATGTATGAACAAATCAAAGCTCTTAAAGAAGGTCAAGCAATTCACAAGCCGATTTATAACCACGAAACCGGCATGATTGATCCACCAGAATGGATTGAGCCAAATCATATTATCGTTGTAGAAGGACTACATCCCCTATATGACGAACGAGTAAGAGCGCTTCTAGACTTCAGCGTTTATTTTGATATCGGCGATGAAGTCAAAATTGCTTGGAAAATCCAACGGGATATGGCTGAAAGAGGTCACCGCTATGAAGATGTTCTAGCACAAATCAATTCTCGTAAACCTGATTTTGAAAAATTCATCGAACCACAAAGAGAATTTGCTGACGTGGTTCTGCAAGTATTACCCACAAACTTAATTAAAAACGATACAGAACGTAAAGTTTTGCGGGTACGGATGTTACAACGGGAAGGTAAAGAAGGCTTTGAGCCAAGTTACCTGTTTGACGAAGGTTCAACAATTCAGTGGACTCCTTGCGGACGCAAACTGACCTGTTCTTACCCCGGTATGCAGCTTTACTACGGTACTGATGTTTACTATGGCCGTTACGTCTCTGTTTTAGAAGTAGACGGTCAATTTGATAACCTCGATGAAGTAATTTACATTGAAACTCATTTAAGCAAAACATCCACCAAATATCAAGGTGAGATGACTCACTTGTTACTACAACACCGTGAATACCCAGGTTCTAATAATGGTACTGGTTTATTCCAAGTATTGACAGGGTTGAAAATGCGTGATGCTTATGAGCGATTGACAGCTAAAGAAGCAAAACTAGCAGTCCAAGTCTAAAACAGCAGTTTGTGTCAAAGATTGGGGGGAACAGTTGAATATGTTCCCTCTTTTTTTGTCAGAATCAGGATGTCCAGGATTTGAGGATTTGCAGGATTGTTATTTGCATATTATTTGATTGTGGTAGAATTAAGTGAATATTTTGTCAGAATCAGGATGTCCAGGATTTGAGGATTGACAGGATTGTTATTTGGATATTGTTTGATTGTGGCAGAATTAAGGATCATGATAATAAGTGGAAAAGAATATTTGCTAAATGTCTAAGAGGATGTTTGAAAAGTTTTTAATGTATAAACAAACCCCTCTCCAAACCTCTCCCCGACGCGGGGAGAGGCTTTGAAACCCCCATTCCCTTGTAGGGAAGGGGGGTTAGGTTTCTAGAGATTATCGGTTTCATCTAATACTTTCCAAACAACCTCTAAGAAGTCGGGGATCTATATCCTTTATTAAAACCTATTATATGCTTGATCAAATTATTAAAGCTTTTGAATGTAAAGATTATCAAACAGCAGCTAAATTACTTCAGAAACTACTGATAGAATCACCAGAAAATCCTTGGGTACAACTATATTTTGGTAAGTTAAAAGAAGTTTCTCATCAATTCCCAGAAGCTGAAAAAGTATATCGTCAATTACTCCGCACCACAACTCATAGTAAAATTATTTCTCAAGCTCGTCAAGGTTTACAGCGACTAGAAGAAGTTAAACAAGAAGAAAAACAAAGAGCTATATTCGAATCCATATCCGCACCTCATAACAATGAACTGGGAATATTAGTTTTAGAACCCATTCATAATGAACTCAAAACCAGCGCTGCTACCAACTTTGCCCAAATCATGCAGGTAGATGTTTACACAGCAAAAATGATATTACCTAGCCAGAATTGGCGAGTTTATCGCATTGCCCAAGTCGGAGAATTAGCATTTTATGGAACACAATTACAACAGGCTGGTATTCCCTGTTTCTGGGTAAAAATTCCCCAAATTCAACAAATTCAAGTATTTCAAGTTAAACATTTATCAATAAATAAATCGCAAATCAAAGTAGTCTGTCAAAATGAAGCAAATCAAACTGGTTCGATGAGATTTGATTTATCAGAAGTTACTAATAGAGTAATGGGACTTTTACCAATTTTTGAACAAGTTGTAGATGTTAGTGCTAGAGGTAAACTAGAACGGAAAACTAAAACTCAAGATTATGCTCAATTTTGTGATTTACATCTCCCAAATAGACGGAGTATTTTGCGAATTTATGATCAAGGCTATGAATTTCAGCAAGGTTTAGAAACTCAATCTCAAGCTAACCATAATACTATAAGAATGAACTGGAATAATTTAATGACCTGGGTTGAAAATCAGTTACCTGAAGTTAAGGTGTGGTCGGGTTTTAAACCCTTTGCACAAATAGTTATAGACCAAACAGACATTCTCAAACAAATCCCATCTCACATTAATTTATTTCGCCCAGAACAAAGTTATTGGGATGCAGCTTTTCATTTATATAGTGGGATTATCTTTGCTAAAAATGCTTTGTAGGTGTTTCGAAAGTATTGGCGATTATAAATCGCTACTACACAAACAAAGTCCACCTGCGTGGACTAATATAGCGACGATTTATAATCTCTTTGATACTTATCCAGGAGTTTTAACTTGACGTGCCATATCTAAAAAGACATTCATATTTACCCCAGGACGACGACGAGGACTATTAGTAGGAATGAGATATTTGGTGGCAAAATTGGCTTCAGTGGGGACTGATATTTTAACTGGTTCGGGCTTAGTAACTTCTACTGCTGCTGGTGTAGCTTTTGGTTCAATTTTTGGTGTGGGTTGTGCTGCTACTGTTGCTGGAGATTGAGTAACATTAGCTTCTTCCTTGAGTTCTAGGTAGTAGCTATTACCCTTATTGCTAAACAATCCAGTAATAAAACCCACAATACCCGCAATGATATTTTTGATAAAGCCCATAAAAAATGCTCCTGGTTTGAATAGTCGTGAATGTTGCCGAAATTGTTAACAATTACGGTGTAATATTACATTTGATTGCGTTATCTGCGGTCAATGATTAGACATACTGTTTGCTGATCAAAAGCCTATAATTAGGGTTTGCTGAAAAAGTTGTCTGTGAGGTGAGGTGACAGGTACTACACCACGGAGACAGGTGACAGGTAAGTATTTGTAGGTTTTTTTGTCTAAAACAGTATTCGATAAATAACGTAAATTAATTATTAAATTTTATTATAACTATAAGATTATGATAATTTATTTCATAAATCTTAATAATTTACGGCTTATGTGAATTAAATGCGGAAACCCTTGTAATACCGTTGATGATTCTGGAATTATCGTTCTAGAGAACTCTGGAAACCCTAATAAAACCACAATATTTTTAACTCACATAAGGCGTAATTTATATTCAATCCCAAACCAGGGGAAACGCATCTAAATTATCTTGACAAAATACCGTTTTAATGTGTAGACAAAGAAATTCCAATTTATCATACTTCAGTAATGATCATCTTTTGGGACTCAATACTGTTCGGTTAACGAAATTTTCTACTTAAACAACTTATTGTATAAAAACAACAAATTCTTGAAGATGTTGGGTTTTCTCAACCCAACCTAGATATTTTCATTTTTTAACCTTAACCGAACAGTATTGTTTTGGGCTCCTGAATATTTTACCGAGATTACTCATTCTCAATTAAGGTTTGACAACCAATTGAAAGGAATCTAAATAGCCTGTAATAGTTTTATTGAGAGTATCATGTTGTTTTTTGGAGACTATAGCCATAACTTTATATAATCTACCATGAGCAACAAACATTCTGGTTTTAGTAATTTTACCGATCGCATTCACATATTCAATTTCTTTGCCAGGATGAAAGTTAGAACTGCGAATATTGCGCTGATTTAGTAATCTACTTTTGGTGGTTGTGAGTTCTACATATTGGGCTTGATCCATGATTGTTTGGGGGTTAGTCATTTGGACATAGCTATCAGGAAATTCATTATATGTGACTATATATGCAGCTTCTTGTTGCGGTGGTTGGATTAAAAATATTTCTAATTTTATTTTGCCCATGTAGGTTTTTTGAATTTGGGTTTTTCCCTTGGGCATTCCTGGCATTAATACGGTGAAATATCCATCTGGGGATGTAAATGTTCGCCATTTGGGTTGTATGACTGTGGGAACAATAGGTTTTTTTTCGGCAACTTTGGGTTTGGATGAACGGACTTCAGCAATGGCGTAACCACTGGATAAAAATGTGGCAGCAATGAAAGATAATAAAATTTTGCTATTCATAAGTTATGAAATTTGTAGATGCAGATTTCACTGTTATTAAGAAATAAGCATTCAGCTATCAGTGTTCAGTAATTACTATTTAATAAATAATTTACCGATTTATCAAATATTCTGACTCCTGACTACAACACGGCGTAAATAAACCAACCATTCTAAATCGTTAAAAAGCCTATACTGTCTTCGTTTTGACTTTTGACTTTTGACTTCCGCCCTGCGGTACTCCTGACTCGGTGACTCCTAACTCCTGACGTTGCTAGTTATAACCTAGAGGCAGATAAAGCTGCACCAATTAATCCCACTTGTTGATTAAGAATTATATGCACGGGGATTTCTTCGAGAAGAGAACCCATTCTGCCTTTTTGGGTAAAATTCAAGAGGAAACTACCATTTTGCATTAAGGGGAGGATTTTGGGGGCGATACCACCAGCAATGTATAATCCGCCATAAGGTAGGAGTTTCAGGGCTAAATTCCCGGCTTCTGCACCGTAGGCTTCGATAAATAATTGCATGGTTTGTTCGGAAAGGCGATCGCTTTTTTGGAGTGCAGCAGCGCCAATAAATGCCCCAGGATCAACGGTTTTTTCGGTTGTCTGTGCTTCTTGTTCCCAAGTTCTGACTGCTTGGGCAATTTCTGGTGATTCGGTGGCTATTTTCCTATCTCGTAAAAATTGGTAAATGGAGGTAATTCCTAACCCGGAAACCACTCTTTCGACAGAAACTCGTTGAATATTATGTTTATCTACTAGATATTTCAACAGTTGAAATTCTACCTCATTCCGGGGGGCAAAATCTGCGTGGCCACCCTCGGAAGGAAAGACTTGATATTGATGATCTTGTTTAATCAAAAATCCTTGTCCTAATCCAGTTCCTGCACCGATTACAGCCATTGGTGCTGCTGGTTGATATTTACCAACTTGTAAAGTTAGTAAATCCTGTTTTGTTAACCCAAAAATGCCATAACCAACAGCCGCAAAGTCATTAATTAGAGAAATTGACAAAATACCCAATTCTTGAGTTAACCGATTTGTATCGAGAAACCAGGCTAAATTGGTCAACTTGGCGGTGTTTTCCACTACTGGTCCTGCGATCGCAAAACAAGCCTTTTCGGGTGTGCTAGAATTAGCTGTAGTCAAAAACCTTTGCACTATGGGGACTAAATCAGGAAAATCCCCACTGCGAAAACTCTCTTCATACAGAGTTTTTAACCCTAGTGTTTCCGAAAATTCCACCAAACGCAAAATAGTTTTTGTTCCGCCTATGTCTCCGGCCAGTAGCAATGTCATAAAATTTATCAATTAGTAGGTTACTTTTGCCCAGTCGTAGCGATATGCACTTGAATGAGATACAGAATCTACAGTAAAAGCCATAAGTTAAAAGTCTCTTAACTCCTGACTCCTGCTATAGCGTCAGTTGTGATTGAGAGAAAATCCCCCTTAAATATTTACACAAATCGCACCAATTCTTCAATTTTCGTCAAATGGGAAGTGTCGCCCTTGAGTGCTAATAACCATTCTGAATCTTGACGGACAACTTTTACCAAAGAACATAGAGAAGCTTTAACTTCACTTTTGGCTATGTCTCCCACAAATCCCATTGCTGCACCCAAGACCGACGCACCATGTGCCACCAATAGGATATCATGGGGGAAAAATTCAGTAGATAAACACCTGGCAGTTTGCGCCGAACGTTCCCGCACCTGTTCATGAGTTTCCGGGTATTTTGCGGCTATCCGTGATGTGTAACTGGTATCAATTCTGGGAAATAATTTGACTAAAGCTGAAGTTGAGAGTTTTTGGGGTTCTTCAGTCATCCATTCGGGATTAAGCCATTCACTCAAACCTACTTCTAGTTTAATCTGTAAATCCAAAACTTCGGCGATCGCATTCGCTGTTTGGACAGTTCGCAAAAACGGAGAAGCAAAAATATGGGCGATTTTTTCCCCTTTAAGTCGCTTTGCTAACTGCTGCGCCTGAATCATCCCATCATCTGACAAAGGTGGATCATACCGTCTTTCGGCGGTTAGAAACCAATCGGGATATACGAAATCAAGGCGGTTAGCGTGTCTTGCTATCCAAACTATTTGACTCATGGGAAAATCCGAATGTTAATTTTTGTTATGTGGTTATAATACGATACTTTGCAAACCTTTGACTAATCTTTCTATACCTGATTTAGCTGTATCTGCTGGTAACGCACCATAAGCAACCCGCAAATAACAACCATCTTCCATCCCAAAGGTTGTTCCCGGAATCACCGCTATTTTATATTCTTGAATCAGTTTTTTTACCAATTCCAAATCGTTCATTTTTGTCTGCACTTTCAAGAAAAAGTAAAATGCACCATTAGCTGGTGTAATTGTACATAAATCCTGAAGTAATTGTAGTGAATTAATTACTATTTCTCGAACTTTAGCAATATTCCCAATATTATCTTTTAAATAATCATCTTTTGCTTGTAAAGCCCCCAAAGCTGCATATTGAGAAACCACAGGTGGGCAAATCAAAATAGTATCTTGAGCTTTTTTCACAGCAATTAATAAATGTTCAGGAATTACCATATAACCAATTCGCCAACTAGCAAAACCATAAGCTTTCGACAAACTAAACAGAGAAATTGTATATTGATGACTGCCCGCAAATGCCCCCGGAGAAATATGTTTTACATGATCATAAGTAAAATATTCATAAGCCTCATCACTAATATGATAAATTCCCCTTTCTCGACAAATTTCATTAACTTGTTTTAATGCTGTCTCTGAATAAACAACACCCGTCGGATTATTCGGGGAAATCGTCACCACCGCACGAGTTTTATCTGTAATTGCAGCAGCTATGGCTTCAGGAATTAATTGATAATTTGCATCTGTCCCAACTAATACTGGATGACAACCTGCCATTTTAATCGCCATTTCATGATTAAAATAGTAGGGAGTATTTAAAATAATTTCATCACCAGGAGAAGTAATTGCTAAAATAGCATTTATAAACCCCATATTGCTACCTGCTGTCACCACAATAGCGGTTTTTTCATTGATATCAATACCATTAAATCTTGATAACTTTGCTGCTAATACTTTTAATAATTCAGAAATCCCCACAACGGGTTGATAAAGATGATTTTTAGGTTCAGCAAGAAATTTTGGTAATAATTCCATTGCTGTTAATGGTGGTTGATAATGAACCACACCTTGTCCTAGAGAAATTGTTCCAGGAGAGTTTCTAATTAATTCTCCCACAGCCGGAATAATTGGCGATTGAATCGCTGCCATTCGTGATAATTGATAATTCATAACTCGTCAAAATGTATGTTTAGTATTCTATTCCAGAGTATTACAATTTGTCCAATTTTTTAAGTATATCAGGTGCTTCATGCGTAGAGATTCCATTTTTTATAAACTATTCCAACAATATCCGTCTGTGCTATTTCAACTATTAGCGCAACCGCCAAACAATGCCGACTCCTATAGATTCGATTCCGTAGCAGTTAAAGAACCCAAATTTGAAATTGATGGGGTATTTTTACCACCAGAAAATGATAGTCCAGGAATAGTATACTTTTGTGCTAAGTACAGGACAAAAAATTGAGAGAGAGAAGAAAGTCGTCATATTTCAAATCTAAATCAGTAACAAGAGAACGCAGATAATCTAAACCGTAACGAAAAACACTTTTAGCAAAACGTCCATGTTTCTTGATTTTGATAG
>NZ_JAQMSE010000204.1:0-42099 GCF_028330045.1 Aphanizomenon sp. CS-733/32 | reverse complement strand
GTTCCCTGTTCCCTGTTCCCTGTTCCCTGTTCCCTGTTCCCTGTCACCTGTCACCTGCCTCCCTAATCGTCCCCTTCCAAAGATTCACGGGAAAGGGACTCATAGGTGGGTCTAGGTGGTGTGCGGCGAGCGGCTTGGTCTGCCATTAGGTCTACCTCCACATCCAAAGAACTACCATCTGCTTGGGTTTCTACCTTATGTACCGCAATATCCAAGCCTAAAGACTGCAACTCGCGCATCAATACTTTGAAGGATTCAGGAGTACCAGGACGGGGAATCGCCTTACCTTTAACGATCGCATTCAGCGCCTCATTCCGTCCCTGCATATCATCGGACTTGACTGTTAACAACTCCTGCAAGGTATAAGCAGCACCGAAAGCCTCCAGCGCCCACACTTCCATTTCGCCAAATCTTTGCCCACCCTGTTGAGCTTTACCACCCAACGGTTGCTGAGTCACCAAAGAGTAGGGACCTGTGGAACGAGCGTGAATTTTGTCATCAACCAAATGCACCAGTTTGAGCATATAGGCAACACCGACAGTAATCGCCCGGTCAAAGGGTTCGCCGGTGCGACCGTCATAAACCATGATTTTCCCGGCATTGTCGGGATTATAGACCCAATCCTTAGCAGTTTCGTCTCTGGCTTCTTGGAGTTTGCCGTGAACTAGGCGACGGGAAGTTTCTTCCCCATACATTTCATCAAAAGGAGTAATTTTGAACCTCACTCCCAAATTATGACCAGCCCAACCTAGCAAACATTCAAACACCTGACCGACGTTCATCCGGCTAGGTACACCCAAGGGATTGAGAACAATATCCACAGGTGAACCATCGGCTAAATAGGGCATATCTTCAGCAGGCAGAATCCGGGAAATAATCCCTTTGTTACCATGTCTCCCTGCCATTTTGTCCCCCACTTGGATTTTGCGCTTTTGAGCCACATAAACCCGGACTACCATATTTGCCCCAGGTGGCAGTTCATCACCCTGTTCACGGGTGAACAACCGGACATCAACTACCCGACCTTTTTCACCATTGGGAACTCGCAGAGAGTTGTCGCGGACATCGCGGGCTTTTTCCCCAAAGATAGCCCGGAGCAGTTTTTCTTCTGGGGGTTGGTCTGATTCTCCTTTGGGTGTTACCTTCCCTACGAGAATATCTCCAGCATCTACCCATGCCCCAATGCGAATAATCCCTTGTTCATCTAATTGTCTGAGGGCATCTTCACCCACATTGGGAATTTCTCTGGTGATTTCCTCTGGTCCGAGTTTGGTTTGTCGCGCTTCGATTTCGTATTTTTCAATGTGAATAGAGGTATAGATATCTTCCTGCACCAAGCGCTCGGAAATGAGAATCGCATCCTCGTAGTTGTAACCTTCCCAGGGCATATAGGCGACAACGATGTTTTGTCCTAATGCCAGTTCTCCCCCTTCTGTGGAAGAACCATCTGCCAATACCTGACCGGTAACGACTTTTTCGCCAATTCTCACCAATGGTTTTTGGTTTAAGCAGGTATCTTGATTAGAGCGTTGATATTTGGAAAGTTTGTATTTCAGTTCTTGCCCTTTTTCCACAGGTTGACTACCACTGGCTGCGGACAATTGACCGCTGGCACGGACACGAATTTCTGTGGCATCAACATAGACCACATCGCCATCGGTGCGGGAAACTATCACCATCCCAGAGTCTCTCGCTGCTTGGGCTTCTAAACCTGTTCCCACCAAGGGGCGTTCTGGTTTTAACAGGGGTACAGCTTGGCGTTGCATATTAGAACCCATCAGCGCTCGGTTAGCGTCGTCATGTTCCAAGAAGGGAATCATGCTGGTAGCTACTGAGACGATCTGGACTGGGGAAACTGCCACGTAATCCACTTGTTCGGGGCTGGTGGTTGTCCAGTCTTGGCGATAGCGAACTGGTACTTGTGGTCCTTTGATGTAACCGTTTTCATCGAGGGGAACGTCACCGGTGGCTGTGCGGAGGTCGTCTTCTTCGTCTGCTGTCATGTAGACGGGCGGAACATCAAATAAGACTTTGCCGTTTTCTACTGGTCTAAAGGGTGTTTCGAGAAAACCGTAGAGGTTAACACGGGCATGGGTAGCTAATGAACCAATCAGTCCGGCATTTGGTCCTTCTGGTGTTTCGATGGGACAAATCCGTCCGTAGTGGCTGGGGTGAATATCTCGCACTGCAAACCCGGCTCTTTCTCTGGTGAGACCACCTGGTCCCAAGGCACTGAGGCGGCGTTTATGGGTCAATTCCGCTAGGGGGTTGGTTTGATCCATGAATTGACTTAGTTGGCTTGAACCAAAGAATTCTTTGATGGCGGCGACTAAGGGTTTGGGGTTAACTAGGGATGCGGGGGTGAGAACTTCGGCATCGGATACGGTCATCCGTTCTCGAATAATTCTTTCTAAACGATTTAACCCGACTCTGACTTGGTTTTGCAGTAACTCCCCAACGCTTCTGACTCGACGATTTCCGAGGTGGTCAATGTCATCAATGCTACCGATGTCGTATTCTAGGTTAATGAGGTAATCAATGGCGGCGAGAATGTCCCCAGGGGTGAGGACGCGCATGGTGTCAGGGGCGGAAAGACGCAGTTTTTTGTTGAGTTTATAACGACCAACTTTGCCCAGGTCATAGCGTTTAGGATCAAAGAAGCGGGAGTCTAAAAGCTGTTGTCCGCCTAAAACTGTAGGTGGTTCACCGGGACGAAGTTTTCGATATAATTCCATTAGGGCTTCTTCTTCGGAAAATTGCCCTTCTTTTTCGATGGTTTTTTGGAAGTATTCTGGATGGCGCAGGGCATCAAAAATTTCGTTGTCGGATAATCCCAGTGCTTTCAGCAGTACCTGGGCGGATAGTTTCCGAGTTTTATCTATTCGTACCCAAACTAGGTCATTACGATCTGTTTCAAATTTGAGCCATGCGCCCCGGTTAGGAATTAAGCTGGCGGAATAGGTACGTCTGCCGTTTTTATCAATTTCTGATTTATAGTAAACTCCAGGCGATCGCACAATCTGATTGACAATGACGCGCTCGGCTCCATTAATGATAAATGTGCCTCTATCTGTCATTAAGGGCAAATCACCAATAAATACTTCTTGTTCTTTAATGTCTCCTGTTTCTTTGTTCAGTAGCCGGGTAGGAACATACATTTGCACTGCATAGGTGCTGTCTCTCCGCTTGGATTCTTCAACACTGTATTTAGGTTCTTTGAGTTTATAGTTATTCCCTAAAAAGTGCAGTTCTAGTTTGCCAGTGTAGTCTGTGATGGGACTAAAAGAATTCAGTTCTTCTATTAGCCCTTCTTCTAGAAACCAGCGAAAGCTAGAACGCTGAATTTCAATCAAGTCGGGTAACAGAAAGGCGGATTCCATGTATTTGTCGTCGTTAGTCATGCCTTTACCTTTATCAACCTGGTTAAACTTTAAAGGAAGCCGATAGCTTGCGTGGCGCAGCCATAGCTGAGAGTCTGCCATGAAGGCTTTGTGCTAAAATATGAATTCAAAGGTATGAAGTCCATAAGCTTGAGAATAAATAGTCTGTTGCTAGATTTTTGACTGATAGTGCAAGGGTCGCGTCAGCCCTAACATTTCTTTCTACTTCACACTTTTTCATCTTTTACACCTCGCACTTGATCCTGGCTGTGGATTCCCAAAACTGGGGACTGACACCGAAGTAGGATTCGATAGGGCAACGTTGTGTTTAAGGCTGCACTATGGATTTGATATTGCTATGATTGTCTGGAGTGGACAATTACTTTTAACGATTTTCTTTATTGTTTGATATACCAAAGGATTGCTGTTTCCACCTTTTCAAGTTTTTTGAGAGTGAAACCTTGGTTACCATTGCTTGTGATCTATTAAGAGCATCCGTTTGTAGAGATTTAAGTGGATGGGCAGACAATGTTGGATTTTAGATTTGGGTCGCTTCGATTAAGCGGGCTAAAACTACAAGTTCTCAAACTAGCTAATATCGGGTTGATAACAGCACAAATTGAGCTTTAGGAATTATTATCCTTCCTTTACCATTATGGCTTGACCTCAATGTTTTCGAGGGAATAATTTTAGCACATTTTTATCCTCCTCATAGTTTCTTGCCTCTTGCCTCTTGCCTTGCCATAACGATAAATTTTAACGCCCACCTACTTATAATGAGAGACCGAATAATCTACAGGCATTTTGGGTGGTTTTCTGGGCAATTTCTTCTATTGTTTCGGCTCGTAGTTTTGCTAGTGCTGCCGCTACATAGCGAACATAAGCCGGTTCATTGCGTTTTTCACCCCGTTTAGGAACGGGTGACAGAAAAGGACAATCTGTTTCTATCAGCAGGCGATCGCTATCCACCATAGCCGCGCTCGCTTGAATAGTCTGAGCATTCTTGAAGGTAACAGTGCCGCTGAAGCTAATATAGAAACCTAAATCCAGAAACCATTGAGTTTCTTCCGGTGTCCCTCCCCAGCAGTGCATGACACCCCGTACTCTTTCTCCATGCAATTTCCGCCATTTTTGCAGTATGTCTCTGACAGCAGGTGCTGCATCACGACAATGGATGATCACTGGTAAATTGAGTTCACAAGCGATCGCTAATTGTGATGTAAATACTTGCTGTTGATGCTCATAATTATCTGCTTTGTAGAAATCCAACCCCATTTCCCCAATGGCTACCACCTGGGCATGAGCACCGGCTAAAAACTTGATTTGGGTAGCTGTTTGCTGATCCCATTTATGAGCATCTAGAGGATGTAGCCCTACAGCAAAACTAAGTTCAGGAAACTGCCCTGCTATAGCTTGAATACTCGCAAATTCCTGGGGATGAACACAGGAGTGGACTAATCGCACTACTCCTGCTTCTTGCCACCGAGAACGTACGGCTGCTAAATCTGGCTGAAAAGTGTCAAAGTTAATGTGTACGTGGGTATCTATAAGTTGCATGACTTGTCTGTTGTCAGTAGCCAGTGGTAAACAAACCACTGAACTATTGACTAATCGGTAAGGGTTTTGTGTTTATGAGCCAATCTGGACTTTTTTCTAGCTCCATTGTTGGGATGCAGCACGCCAGTTTTTACAGCTTTATCAATTTTGCTGTAAGCTTCGGACATTCTCGCTTCCACTTCCTGCTTGAGTTCTGTTGTCGGGTTAGCAGCACAAGCTTCCACAGAACTAAAGTATTTTTTCATCAGCGTTCTCACGGCTGATTTATATGCTTTATTACGCAGTCGGTTACGTTCTGCGATTTGTGCGCGTTTAAGAGCAGACTTTGTATTCGCCACAGTAATTCCAAAAAAAAGACTATTAATTATGTACACACACTACTAGGTTTAATAAATATAGCATTATTTTTGCTAATGTGATAGGTTCTGAAAAAAAATATTTTATTTGGGCGGAAAAGCTGATGTCTGGGGCTGAAAAAATAGATTAGAATGATTTACTGACAAAGAAACCAGGTCAATTCCCTCAATTCAGACTTCTGGAATCTTAAATTTCTCAGGCTGTCTGAATTTTATCAAGTAGTATCAAAAAAAATCCAGGTTAAGCTAGAGAAGAGAATTACATTCAGCTTGATCCCCTAAGGCCGCCCAGCGGAAGTTGAAAGTCAAAAGTCAAAATTCAAAAAGCTTGATATTTTAGGCTTTTTAGATATTGTGAATGGTTGTTCTACTACCGCGATGTTGTCGTAGCTGGTCTAAAGCTCAGATGGTTCTTGTTTTGTGAATATTGTAAAATTTAGTATTGTCATTACTCCATGCTGCGAATTATTACTCAGCAGGCAGACGTTAGGTCAGAACTTCAACGAATCTGCGATCGCACCCAGGATGAACAGGTACTTCATAAAGAAGCAACAGTCCGCGAAGTGTTGCAAGCCGTGAAGCGCCAAGGCGACAAAGCTGTACTACATTATACAGCCGAATTTGATCACCAAATCCTCAAAGCAGAAGAACTCAAGGTAACAGGATCGGAACTGGATGCCGCTTACCAACAGGTATCCAAGGATTTGCTCCAGGCGATTCGTCTAGCTTGCCAAAAAATAGAGGCTTTTCATCGTCAGCGCGTCCCCAAAAGCTGGGTACAATTTGGCGATGATGAAGTAGTTTTAGGCAAACGCTACACCCCGGTAGATCGAGCGGGTTTATATATACCAGGCGGTAGAGCCTGTTATCCTAGTACGGTGTTAATGAATGCCATTCCCGCAAAAGTGGCAGGTGTGCCTCGTGTAGTGATGGTGACACCAGTGAGAGGCGGTAAAATGGTGAATCCTGCGGTTTTGGTAGCGGCTCAAGAAGCAGGGGTTCAGGAAATTTACCGAGTGGGGGGTGCTCAAGCCATCGCAGCTTTAGCCTATGGCACGGAAACTATCCCCAAAGTCAATGTGATTACCGGACCTGGTAATATTTATGTTACCTTGGCTAAAAAGTTAGTTTACGGAACTGTGGGCATTGATTCTTTAGCAGGTCCGAGCGAAGTGCTGGTGATTGCTGATGAAACAGCTAATCCTGCCTATGTGGCGGCGGACTTATTAGCCCAAGCAGAACATGATCCGATGGCGGCAGCGATTCTGCTGACAACGGATGCGGGGTTGGCGAAAAAAGTGCAAATGGCGGTGGAAAGACAATTGGTAGATCACCCGCGCCGGATAGATACGGAAAAGGCGATCGCCCATTATGGTTTAATTGTGGTGGTAGAATCCCTCGCCGCCGCCGCCGAACTGTCCAACGAATTTGCACCAGAACACCTAGAATTAGAAGTTGCCGATCCTTGGGCTTTAATTAACCAAATTCGCCATGCTGGAGCGATTTTCCTGGGTAGTTCCACACCTGAAGCTGTAGGCGATTATTTGGCAGGTCCCAACCATACCTTACCTACTTCTGGTGCTGCCCGTTATGCTTCCGCTTTAGGGGTAGAAACATTTTTAAAACACTCAAGTATTATTCAATACTCACAAACTGCTTTAGAAAACGTGGCATCTGCCATTGACATCTTAGCAACTACAGAAGGTCTACCTTCCCATGCTGACTCCGTTAAACTCAGGGTAGAGGATTGACCAGGAATTTTAGATTTGAGATTAAAAGAATTTGGCACAATCCTCGTCCTGAAGGATGGAGTTAATCCAAAATCCAAAATACTCGCTGCGCTGCGTACGCTTCGCTAACGTCAATCCAAAATCGAGTGATAGTCCTTCAGCTTAAAAGCTTAAAAATGCGAACAATTGCCGAAATTAATGAAAAAATCAGCCGAAAACGGGCGATAGTCTGGACGGTTGAAGAGTTAAAAGCGCGAGTGTCCGAAATTGGTGTGACTAAAACCGCCAAGGAAGTAGATGTAATTACCACTGGCACATTTGAGCCAATGGAATCAAGTGGTGCAATTATTAACTTAGGACATACTGACCCACCCATTAAAATTCGGCGTTGCTGGTTGGATGGAGTTCCAGCTTATGCTGGTTTTGGGGCAGTAGATTTATACTTGGGTGCTAGTTGTCCAGTTGATTCCCTGGACGGGGAAGAAGTGCGAGAACGTGGTGGTGGTCATGTAATTGAGGACTTAATTGCCGGTAAATCTATCCAAGTTCGCGCTGTAGGACAAGTTACCGATTGTTACCCTAGAGCTACATTTGAAACCACCGTTACCCGTGACACTATCAATCAGTTTTATTTATTTAATCCGCGCAATCTTTATCAAAATTTTATTGTTGGGGTGAATGGAGGCGATCGCCCACTGCATACCTATTTAGGACCATTGCAACCCCGTGTAGGGAATGCAGTTTATTCTAACCCTGGTTCACTGTCACCCCTCCTCAATGATCCCGATTTACAACTTGTGGGGATTGGGACGAGGATTTTTCTCGCTGGGGGTATTGGTTATGTAGCTTGGGAAGGGACACAACATTTTCCCTTGCAAAAGCGGTTAGAAAATCGGACACCTATTGGACCATCGGCAACTTTAGCGTTAATTGGTGATGCTAAACAAATGGATGCGCGATGGATACGAGGCTGTTATTTTAAAAGCTACGGACCATCTTTAATGATGGGTGTAGGTGTACCCTTGCCAGTTTTAAATGCTGGTGTGGTAGAACGCTGTGCTGTCCAAGACAAAGACCTAGTAGCGCCAATCGTAGATTTTTCAATTCCTCGTCGTGTCCGTCCTACCTTCGGTTTAGTGAGTTACGCGCAACTTAAATCTGGGCGTGTCACTATTGAAGGGAGGACGGTACGAGTAGCTTCTTTAGCTAGTTTGTTTCTTTCTCGACAAGTAGCCCAAGAGTTAAAACTCTGGATTACAGAAGGGAAATTCACTCTCACTGAACCAGTAGCACCAATTCCTATGGAGCGCTCTTTTTTACCCCAAGACCGTTGGACGGAATTTTGAGAAGAAGGAGTCAGGAGTCAGAAGTCAGGAGTTCAGGAGGAAGAAGAAAGAAGGAAGAAGAAAGAAGAAAGAAGAAGATAATTTTCTCCCCTGCTCCCCTGCCCCCTGCCCCTGCTCCCTGCTCCCTGCTAATTAATCCCCAGCAGGCTTAGGCTTTTTAACCGGCTTAGGAGTGGGTGTTTTTGGTACTGGTTTGGTGATGACTGTGGAATCACCCGCTGTCTTTCTAATAGGACGTGGGGCTTCTCCATTGCGTCTGGGAGGGAATGGCTTTCTACCACCACCAGCACCACGAGGCGCTCCTTTAAAGGGTGGTTTGCGTTTTTTGGGTAAATCGGCGATCGCTTCAGCATTAACTACTACTAATGCGTCAGATTCCCGTTTAACATTGAAGTCCCAGAACTTACCCACAGCTTTGGTGGTTAATACGCCCTTGAGTTTCAACTTAAAATATTTAGCTTTATCAGTAGGTTTACGGGGAGCTTGTTTGATTTTCACCACCAAACTCCTTTCGTCAAAGGACTGGTAAACTACCTCACCACGCACAGAAAAACCACCATCAGGAACTGCTGACGAGGGTTTTGGCTGAATGGTTGACGCTACGCTACCGTTATCGGAAACTACGGAGGAGTTATGTAACTTTCGCGCAGTCGGATCTGGGGCATCTGCATCTAGTTCATATTTCGCCAGATTTTCTGGTTCCCAAACACCAACAATTTGCAGGTGCAATGCGTCATTTTCTTGTCTAGTGCGGGGATAAACTACCCATAGATGTTCTTTTTCTAGGTCTAAGTGATTTTTGACTAAACTCATAATCCGACCTAAGAGGACGGCATTAAGTTCAACCCCATCTTTTGTGATGAGTGTTCCTTGGGTAAACTGTTCATCACTAGCATGGTAACACCCGCGAATTAACCCAATAGCTCGGTATTGAGTCGGTTCGCTAGGAGGGGGAATTGGTTGTTCTCGATTAGTCAAATGTCCATTAGAATCAGGTTTGCTAGAGCCAGTGAGAGAACTTTCCAGTTTAGAGGATTGGTCTGCTAATGTATTAGCATTAACAGGGGATTCAATCTCTTTTACGCCTTGGTTAGAGGCTGTGAAATTTGCGGATTCAGAAGACGGCATCAGGTCGGAATTCATAAAAACTCCTTGCGGCACAAGACATACCCCATTATGGGATTTAATAAAGACAAAGGAAAAGAGCCAGTGTGTAACTGATTAAAGTATATTTCTTTTTAATCTGGCTACTCGCTTAATGCTCTGTACGAAAATCAAGACGCAAAACCCCACATTTATACACTAAATGTGCAATTTAGCGTCTTTAATCCAGTTATGGCTTACGCCAAGCTACGCTATCGGAAGCATAGCATAGCGATAATTCTGACGGGTCTTCCTAAAGTCATCACTTACTTTAGCAGGATAGATATTTATTTGTTATAAAATTCACAGACAAATGACCGTATTCCGCAAAGTTTTGGAAATTTTTAACTTTGCCATTAATTTCATTACCATTTAGGAGCAGAATAATATTGTGTCTGAATCGCGTAATCGCTGGGTAGTCCGAGTAGTGTTAGCTTTCGCTGTTGTTGCTTTTATAGGGGTTTCTATTATACCTATAATTACAGCGATTAATAAACCTGAATCATCACCACAGAATCAGCCCACTGCTGACTCTAAAATATCTTCATCGGAGCAAAAGTCAAAACTGGAAGATCAAGTTCGGGGTTATGAATTAGTTTTACAAAAAGATACGGAAAATCAAACTGCACTCAAGGGACTTTTACAAGCACGTCTCAGTTTATTGAGTCAAAAAAGCCGAGGAGAAGTGAAACCAGCGGATATTCAAGCTGTGATTGAACCTTTGGAAAAACTCGCTAAACTCAATCCCCAACAGTCAGAGTATGGAGTTTTACTGGCACAAGCTAAACAACAAATTGGCGATAAGGAGGGGGCAGCCCAAACTTACCGGACTATTTTAACTACAAAACCGGGTGATTTGAAGGCTTTGCAGGGGATGGTAAATTTGCAATTAAGCGAAAAGCGTCCAGAAGCAGCTATTGGTTTATTACAAGAAAGTTTGGCTGCTGCTACCCAGGCTAATACTATTCAGCCAGGAAGTGTGGATGTAGTTGCTGTGAAGGTGCTTTTGGGTAGTGTGTACGCTTTTCAAAAGAATGATGATAAAGCTATCTCTACTTATGATGAAGCAATTAAGAAAGATGCTCAAGATTTCCGTCCTGTATTAGCAAAGGCAATGCTGCTGAAGCAACAAGGTAAGCTTGATGAAGCAAAACCTTTGTTTGATAGTGCGACGGCTTTAGCACCGGCTCAGTATAAGGACGAAATTAATAAGGCTGGAGCGGTTTCTGAGCCTATTCCTACGTCTTCACCGACGGAATCGCCTACACCTTCACCTACGGCTACTCCGTAAGGGTTTGGGGGATAGGGGACGGGGAGAAAGAATTCAAAATCAATGATTTGTATCTGGGTTTTTCTGAAATGGTGTAAAAAGGCTGCCATCTGGCATAGTTGTATTATTAAAAATTGCCTCTCTAGTCCAACAACTATGCCAATTTTTAACATCTAGCAGGATAGTATTTGTTAAAATCTCCATTTTTTTTGCAAAGTGCATAGGATAACGTAAATATAAGCAACAAAAGTATTTTGGATAGAGCAAATACTGATAAAACATAAAAGGATAGAATTTTTAATAATTTTGATTTACTGCGGTAATTAATGACTAAGCTACTAGCGACACTTCCAGATGGTAAAATTTGTGACTTCATTGACCAAAAAATTCGTAATGATACACCTGAAGAGTACGTTCGTCAAAATATTGAGCGTCGCTTAGTCCTGGAATTAGGCTACTTACCAGAACAAATTGAAGTTGAGTATCCAGTTAAACAGGGTAGCAAAACTGTTCGTATGGATCTTGCTATCTTTCGAGAAGGAGAGTCACATAATCAGGGGAATGTTTGGATAATTATTGAGTGTAAGAAAGATTCAATACAACCATCAGCCAGTAAAGATGGTGTGGATCAACTTAAATCTTATATGGCGTTTTGCGATAACTCTGAATGGGGGATGTGGACAAATGGCAAAAAAAAGGCGGTTTTTCGTAGAGTAAAAACCGAGGAAGGAGTTGTTTACGAAGAACCAAATGATATACCTGCAAAAGATGGCAATTTAGAAGAAGTTGATCGTCCAACTCGTGAATCTTTAAAAAATGCCGTTGGAGACAATTTACTATTTTCTTTTAAAATTTGTCATGACCATATTTATGTGACTGATGGGTTACAAAAACAGCCTGCTTTTTTTGAACTGTTAAAAGTTATTTTCTGCAAGATTCATGATGAACGCAATTTCCCAAACCCTTTAGAATTTTATGCAACAGCAAGTGAAAAAGCTAGTAATGATGGTAGACTAACAGTTTTTAATAGAATTAGTAAAATTTTCGATGCTGTTAAAAAGCAGTATCCGGCAATTTTTGATGCAAATGACCAGCTAAAACTTCAGCCTCGTTCCTTAGCTTATATAGTTGGTGAACTGCAAAGATATAGTTTTCTAAGTACGAATATTGATGTCAAAGGCAAAGCTTATGAAGAATTAGTTGGTGCTAATTTAAGAGGAGATCGTGGCGAATTTTTTACTCCTCGCAACGTCCAAAAGATGACAGTGCAAATGCTTGAGCCAAAAGTTACTAATAAAATTCTTGACCCAGCTTGTGGAACGGGGGGCTTTTTGGTGATTGCTATGAATGAAGTTATCGAAAAACTCAAGCAGCAAGCAGGAGTTACTGATCAATCTGATGTTTGGATGCGAGATGCTTTAAATTCTAGAATTAGGGAAACTGCCCAAGCTAACTTTTTTGGAATTGATATTAATCCAGACCTAGTAAAAGCTACAAAAATGAATATGGTGATGAATAATGATGGTGCTGGAAATATTTTTCGGCAGGATTCATTATTACATCCTCATCAATGGGAAGATAACTTTCGTAAACAGTTTGCAAAAGCTTTGAATATTGACCCTAAAAGTTTACGTAGTCCCAAAGATTTGGCTTATTTTGATGTCATTGCTACAAATCCACCTTTTGGCTCAAAATTACCGATTAAAGACCGTGAAACTTTAAGTCAATATCAGCTTGGTCATATTTGGCGAGAAACGGAAACTGGTTGGGAATCAACTGATCAAATTCAAGGATCTGCACCTCCAGAAATTTTATTTATTGAACGATGCTGGCAATTCCTGAAACCCGGTGGAAGAATGGGAATTGTTTTACCAGATGCAATTCTAGGTGCGCCTGGATTGTTATATGTACGATACTGGATGATTAAACATTGCCGCATTGTAGCATCAATTGACCTACACCCTGATACCTTCCAACCTCGTAACGGAACTCAAACCTCGGTTTTAATTCTTCAGAAAAAAACAGAAGAAGAAATTAACCGGGGAACTATCCCTGATTATGAAATTTTTATGGCACAGGTAAAGGCAATAGGGCATGATAAAAGAGGTAACACTCTTTACAGACGAAATGAAGAAGGTGAAGAGATATTAATGCCAGCCGACCCAGGATCAATTCCTCTCATAGAGCGAACAGCAAGCGGCGAAGGCACTGCTAGACCTTTACCTCGTCAGAAAGTTGAAGACGATGATACGCCATTTGTGGCAGATGAGTTTCTTGTTTGGAAAAAACAGGTGGTTCTGGGATGGTAAAATATAATTTTCAACCGGAATATACGCCAATATCTTCGCCTGATGAGTCTGAAAAACTGTCAACTACCATCAGACTGAGTGAGGTATTTGATGCAGGTATTCGTTTGGAAGCATCTGCTTTTGGTATTGAAGCTCATAACGCGGTTACAGCTTTGGAAAACAGTGGTTTACAACTCATGCCGCTTTATGGGGAAGCTGGCCTTTGCCAAGAGGCTCATAATGCTTTCCGGTTTAAGCGAATTTACGTAAATTCTGAACACGGTGTACCGTTCCTTTCAAGTTCAGAAATTATTAGTTTAAAACCTAGAATTGAAAAATATTTAAGTCGTAAATACACAAGAAATTTAAACAAGCTGTTAATTCAAAAATGGGATGTTTTAATTTCTTGTTCTGGAACTATAGGTAATATCAGTTTAGCAAGTGAAACATTTGTTAATAAAGCACTTTCCCAACACGCTATTCGTCTTCGTGCTGCTGATGCTGATATAGCAGGTTATATTACTGCGTTTCTCCGTAGTCTATATGGTCGTCCACAACTTGCTCAATCAACCTATGGTTCAGTCATTGTTCATATTGAGCCAGAACATTTAAAAAGAGTTTTAATTCCCAATTTGCCACCAATTCGTCGAATAGCAATTGGTAGATTAATGTGTCAAGCAGGTGAACTGAGAGATGAAGCAAATCGGCTTTTAGATGAGGCAGATCGGTTACTGCATGAACGGCTAAAGTTGCCTTATCTAAATTCTATTGTGCCGACGGGTAAAAAGACATCCATTGCGAAAATCAAAGCTTCTCAACTTCAGGGACGCTTAGAAGGTAGTTTTCATGATCCGGTTGCTATTGCGGCTGAAAAGCAGTTGCATGAACTATCTTGTGAAATTACCACTGTAGGCGATTCACGAGTTACAAAAGAAGTTAGAGCTATTACAAAATTTCGTAAGCGAACCTACGTTGAGAAAGGCGGAATTCCTTTACTAAGTAGTAAGCAAATTTTTCAAATTGATCCAGTTGATGTCAAAAGATTAGCAAAAGGCGCACACACTAAAGATTTACCTGAAATTCAACTAGAAGAAAATATGATTGCTGTAACTCGCTCTGGAACAATTGGGCGAGTACAAATTATTCCTGCTTACATGGCACAGTGGACAGCAAGTGAGGATGCAACAAGAATTCTAGCTTCAGAGATTATGAATCCAGGGTATCTTTATACTTGGTTAGCATCTGATTATGGTTACTGCTTAATTACTCGACAGTCTTATGGTTCAGTTATTATCCATATTGACTTAGAAATGCTTGCCTCTATCTCAATTCCCCTACCAGAACCAAGTATTATCAATGAAATAGGTAACTTAGTTCTTAAAGCTAATCAATTACGGGATCAGGCTTGGCGAAATGAACAAGAAGCCATCAACAAACTTGAAAACTTAATTGCTAAAAAACAAACTCCTCAAATTGAGATGAATACTGTTCAAACATCACCTCAATTAGACAAATTTTCTTTTGATCCCGATGCTACTCCTATTTGGGAACTGGTAGCTGAAATTTCTGCTCAAGTCCCTGATGAAGAATGGAAAAAACTACCCAGTGATTTAGCTAGGAAATTTGATTACTACCAGAAACAGAAACAAGGACAAGATTGATGCGGGTTGTGTTTGCAGATACAGGGTACTGGGTAGCGTTGCTAAATCCTCATGATGATTTACATAGTAAGGCTGTACAACTTTCAAAAGATATACAGCCTGCTCATATTGTTACAAGTGAAATGGTATTAACTGAAGTCCTAAATGACTTTTCTGACCGGGGTGATCATTTTCGTCAAACGGCTGTGAATCTTATTCAAGAACTTTACCAACATCCAAACACAACCATAATTTCTCAAACAAGTGTTCAATTTCAGACTGCATTAACACTCTATCAGCAAAGACCAGATAAGGCATGGAGTCAAACTGATTGCGTGTCGTTCAAGATTATGGAGGAGAAAGTTATTTATGAGGCACTTGCTTATGATAAACATTTTCAGCAAGCAGGTTACACAGCTTTAATGCGAAATTGTCGAGTGTCAGTCAAAATATAGGCAATCTAGAAATGTTGCGTTTATTTTCCTTCTACAGCGGCGACGATACCGCAGTAATTCTATGGCTAACTCAATTACTTGAGAACGAGATTTACAGCCTTTAGTCAATTTATAATTTTCAATAAACTGCACCAAAGAGGATGGTAAAGAAATGGAAAGTTTTTCAGCTTGCATAGTATTACTAAAAGGTAATTATATTCTTCCTGCTTTATAGTAACATAAATAGTGGGGGGTAATACACTTAACATTCAGCGACCAAGAAAACACACAAAAACCCATAACCCCGACTTCTTAAAGAAATCGGGGTTCTAATATCTGTTTTCAATGTTAATTATTTTCCTTCTATGGCGGCGACTATCCCAAAGATGATAAAGAGGAAGCCGCCGATAAAGGTGATTTGTCGTTCAGATATTTTACCTGCTATTAATTTACCACCGATGACAGCGATCGCTGCACAAATTGCGTGTCCTAATATCTTTTTCTACTTCTTTTTTTAATTTTAAGGATGCGTTAAAGAAAAATTTGTGATAAAATGTAGGCAATTGTTCACTACTGCTGGCACTTTATCACATTTGATCACGAAAGTGTTGCAGTTAAATCCATTAATTTAATTATGTCCAAAACACAACAAGTGCTGGATTATGCTCGTAAGAAAGGCATAATTACAGCTAAAGATATAGAAGCACAAGGTATTCACAGACAGTATATTAAACGTCTTGAAGATCAAGGGCTACTAATACGTTCTGCTCGTGGTATTTATACTTTTGTAGATGCGGAAATTACAGAAAGTCATACTTTGGCTGAAACTGCTAAACGAGTTCCTAGTGGGGTAGTTTGTCTTCTATCAGCACTCAGTTTTTATGAGCTAACTACACAATCACCTTTTGAAGTATGGCTTGCTATTCCTCACAAGCATCGTCCACCAAAAGATAATCTTCTACCTCTAAGAATCGTTTATATGTCTGGTCAATCTCTAGAGGAAGGCATTGAAAACCATCTAATAGAGGGTGTTAATGTACAGGTATATTCTTTGGCGAAAACAGTTGTGGATTGTTTTAAATTTCGCAACAAAATTGGTCTAGATGTAGCACTTGAAGCACTTCGAGAATGTTGGAAAGAAAGAAGATGCTCAATGAATGAACTATGGCATTATGCTAAAATTTGCCGAGTCCATAATGTAATGCGTCCTTATCTAGAATCACTGCCATGACATCAAAAAAGCTTATTAATATAGCAGCATCTATCGGTTCTAGATTGTTAAATCTATCTAAAGAAAGAAGGGAAGACTATAATTATTTACTAATCCTTTATCTTGGTGAAAGGCTGCTATATAGGCTTAGTAAATCTCGATATCAACAACAATTTATTTTGAAGGGAGCTACACTTTTTAAGGTATGGAATGGTGAACCGCATAGAGCGACAAAAGATTTAGATTTTCTGAGTTCTGGCAATAATGAAGTCGAATATATAGAAAAAGTTTTTCAAGAAATTTGCTTAATAAATTGTGAAGAAGATGGCATTATTTTCTTGTCAGAATCTATCAAAGCTCAAGTAATAAAAGAAGATCAGCAGTATGAAGGGGTAAGAGTTGAAATTATAGGAAAATTAGGTACTAATCAGTGTAAGCTTCAAGTTGATATTGGATTTGGTGATGTTGTTACACCTAACCCTCAAGAAGAATTAATTAATACTATTCTTCTAGATACTCCAAAACCAAAATTGATAATATATCCTCGTGAAACAGTAATAGCTGAAAAGTTTCAAGCTATGGTTGATTTAGGTATAATAAATAGTCGCATGAAAGATTTTTATGATATTTGGTTTCTTTGTAAAGATTTTGAATTTCAAGGTGATTTATTTTGCCAAGCTATAGGAAATACTTTTAAACGACGCAAAACAGAAATACCAATAAAAGAACCTTTAGCTTTTACCCAAGAATTTACTAATAATCCACAGAAATCAAAAGAATGGGCAGCCTTTTTAAATAAAATTAAAAAGGGGAATCCACAACTTACCTTTGATGAGGTTGTCACTGTTATTAAAAGTTTTATAATGCCACCTTGTATAGCATCTGCTAAAGATGAAAAATTTGACAAAGTTTGGAATGTCGGAGGGTTTTGGCAAGAGATACAATAGACTATATAGTCGGATGCAATACAATCGAGGGCGGGGAAACCCCGCCCCTACAGGTTTTACAATTTAATCACTGTATCTCATTCAAGTGCATACCGCTATATTTACTGCTTGTTCTGCTTTATTAGCGGGCAGGATACCCGCAACACAAGAAATTTTTAATCTTGAGTTTATTTTCCTTCTATGGCGGCGACTATACCGAAGATGATAAATAGGAAGCCGCCGATAAAGGTAATTTGCCGTTCGGAAATTTTACCTGCAATTAATTTACCACCGATGACAGCGATCGCTGCACAAATTGCGTGTCCTAATATTGCTCCCAGTGTGACACCAATGGGGTTATTCCCAGCAGCTAAAGCTATAGTGGCTATTTGTGTGCGATCGCCCCATTCTGCTATAAATGTTAATAGGAAAGACTTTAGTAAAATTGACCAAACGCTTTTTTGTTGAGAATTATCTAAATCTGCTTTTTCTACCGCTTCTTGTGCCTCTTCTACTACTTCTTCATTAGGATATTTGGGCATTTTATTGGCATCATAAATTAACTTTAAACCAAAGGCAATAAATAAAGCTATTTCGGCATAATGAATAATTTGTTTTGGCAAAAAAGATACGACTTGTCCAAATGCCACTGATAAGATAGTCATAGCCGCTAAAGCAGCAACCACACCAGCAAATACTAAACGCCGGGGGTGGTGCATGGACAAAATTACAGCAATAAAAAATGTTTTATCGCCTAGTTCGGAAATGGTAATTAATAATAAACCTGCGGTAAAAGCTGTTAACACTCTCTCAAACTCCTAAAGGATTTTTTACCTGTGTGGAGTATCAATGAGAGCCATCAAACCTCACTGAACTCCACATAGTTAAATGTGTAGTCAGTGAAGGTCTCGCTTTCAAATACTTTATTTATTCGCTATCTAAACCAGGCTCATCACCAGTATGTTGACTTAGATATACTGAACAGAAACTTTTGATTTACTGCCAGCAGCTACTCCCCTTCTATTAGTTATGTATAATACTCTTTTTGACCATAAAAGTCAAGCCAGGAACCTTAATTTAAGATTATGACCTACTTAGAAACCGCAGCCCAATTTTACAGCCAAGTTGCCCAAACACCAGAAATAGGTCTTTGCTGTGTCCAAAGTACACCCTTGCAACTACCAGGGCTGAAAATTCCTCTAGCTATGCAGGAAATGAACTATGGTTGTGGAACTACGGTTCATCACAATGAACTGAATAATGAACCTACAGTTTTATATGTTGGTGTAGGTGGTGGTTTAGAAGCTTTACAATTTGCTTATTTTTCTCGTCGTCCCGGTGCGGTGATTGCTATTGAACCGGTGGAAGCTATGCGAGAAGCTGCAACCCGTAATTTACAACTTGCTGCAATAGAAAACCCTTGGTTTGATCCTAGCTTTGTCGAAATTCGTCCAGGAGATGCCTTTAATTTACCTGTTAATGATGCTTCTGTAGATGTAGTAGCGCAAAATTGTCTGTTTAATATTTTTGAACCAGCAGATTTAACTCGCGCGTTAAAAGAAGCATATCGAGTATTAAAACCAGGTGGACGCTTGCAGATGAGTGACCCGATTGCAACAAGTCCAATTCCTGCTCATTTACAACAAAATGAACATTTACGCGCCCTGTGTTTATCCGGCGCACTTACATATCCAGAATATACTAACTTAATTATTAATGCTGGTTTTGGCCAAATTGAAATTCGCGCCCGTCGTCCTTATCGCTTATTAGATAAACACAATTATCAATTACCGGAAAATCTACTTTTAGAAAGTCTCGATTCTGTGGCTTTTAAAGTAGAAATTCCCGCAGATGGTGCTTGTATTTTTACTGGTAAAACAGCGATTTATGCAGGTAAGGAAGAATTTTTTGATGATAAGAATGGGCATATTTTACAAAGAGCAATTCCGGCGGCAGTTTGTGATAAAACAGCGGCAAATTTAGCAGTTGTAAATCCTGAAGAAATTATAATTACTGATTCTACATGGTATTACGATGGTGGGGGATGTTGTTAATCTTATACAGCACTTCCCTTCAAACCCGTAGGGGCGGGGTTTCCCCGCCCTCAATTGTATTAGAGCGAGAACTGCTGTATTCCGAACCACAGAAGACACGGGGAAGAAGAGATTTTATTTAGTTCCCATACAGAAGTATGAGAACAAGAAAAAATGTTTTGAATTAGGTGTTATTTAAAACTATGATTCTTGAATTTCCTTTTGTAAAGCCTGAATTTGCTGAAGAGATAATTCCGTAATTTCGGCAATTTGTCCTAAACTCATGCCAGTTCGTAACAATTTTAAAGTAAAATTTCTGGTTGCTTCAGCTTTACCTTCTTGTTTACCTTCAGCTTTACCTTCAGCTTTACCTTCAGCTTTACCTTCAGCTTTACCTTCTTCTAAAGCTTCTTGATAAACTCTGGTTTGTTTCAACTCACTTAAGCCTAACATAGCTTCAATCTCCTCTCTGCTTTTTTTGGGTAATTTGTAGACGATAATTGTCTCAATCAGATTAATTAAATCCCGTTTAATTTTGATATCAGTTAGTTGTTGGTTTGCTTGTGCAATTAAGCGTCTTGCTAATGCTGGTGCAGCTTTCTCTGTTTCTATTACCAGTTTAACAACTCCTACCCCCAAAGAACTCTCTCCCAACTCATCTAAATATGTTTGAAAAGTTTCCGGCGATTAGAAATCGCTACTACACAAACAAAGTCCACCTGCGTGGACTAACGAAAAATCAAGGCTTTTGAACCCACGTATCCCTTACGGGACCGAAGGAATAGGTGGGTTTCGCCTGTGTGGTTCCACGACTTCTAGTCGCCCTTGCAAGTAATAAATTAGACTTTTCAAACACCCTCTTAGGTTGAATGACTTTTAAAACATCCTCTTATGGAAATTCGTGCTAGAGATACTTCTATGATTACACCTTTTTTTCAGCAGATAGATTCTCCTTTAACAAAAAAGGAAATTAACGTTTTACAAATTAATTTAGGAAAACGTTGTAATTTAGCTTGTAACCACTGCCATGTAGAAGCTAGTCCCAAAAGAACTGAGGAACTGACACCGGAAATTTGTCAACAGTTAATTACTTTAATTAATACGTTTCCAGAAATCAAAATTGTTGATTTAACTGGTGGCGCACCAGAAATGAATTATGGTTTTAAGCCATTGGTAGAAGCTGCTATAAATGCAGGTAAACAGGTAATTGTGAGATCAAACTTGACAATCTATTTTGTAGAGGGATTTGAGGATTTACCAGATTTATTTGCTCAACATCAAGTGAGGATTGTGGCTTCTCTTCCCTGTTATTTAGCAGATAATGTGGACAAAATGCGGGGAGATGGTGTTTTTGATCAATCTATTCAAGCTTTGCAATGGTTGAATAAAATTGGTTATGGTCAAAACCCAAATTTAGTTTTAGATTTGGTGTACAATCCTCCATTACCAAATAGTGAAAATTTTTCTTTAACGCCTGAACAGGAAAATTTAGAAAAGGCTTATAAAACCTTTCTGTCTGAAAAGTTTGATATTCGATTTAATCATCTTTTCACAATTACTAATATACCTGTGGGGAGAACAAAGTTTCATTTAGAACGAAAGCAACTTTATGCTAGTTATTTACATTTTTTAGAGTCTCATTTTAACCCGAAAACAATTGATGGTTTAATGTGTCGTGAACAACTTTCTATTGATTATTTGGGGAATATTTATGATTGTGACTTTAACCAAATGATGAATTTACCCGCAAAAACTAGCAATGGTGAAAAATTGACGGTGAGCAAATTATTAGAAATTGGTAGTTTAGATATAATTAATGAAATCCAAACTGCTGAATATTGCTATGGTTGTACTGCGGGGTGTGGTTCTAGTTGTGGTGGTGCTATAGTATGAAGTGACTAATAGTAAAAGTTGCTCAAGGTATCATTTCCTTTACTATCACGTAAGCCGTACCAGCCATTTTCACATATTAAACTTTACTTCGAGTCAATTCAATACTAATTCTGCCGCTAAAATCAGGAATAGGTGCAGCGGGTTTACTGAGAATCACTTGTACTTGATTAATCCCCTCCTGATCCTCTAAAATACCATCAGCGATCGCACCAGCTAGTCTTTCCACCAATGCAAACTTTGAGGTTTTTAGCAAATTTTGGACTAAGCTAATTATCTGCCGATAATCTATAGTATCTTCAATATTATCTGTTTTGGCGGGTTTAGAAAGATCCAACCATAATTTAACATCTACCTCAAACCATTGTCCTAATGCCTGTTCTTCTGGTAAAAATCCGGTATAACCATAGCTACGAATTCCTGTTAAATGAATACAGTCCATAATCTCTAATCAATGCAACTTACTTTTAATAATCTTAATCTTCTTTGGTCTTATGTATTAACAGAAACCCTCAAACGCTTGGGTTTAAATTGCGCTGTTATTTGTCCTGGTTCTCGTTCTACACCATTAACGGTGGCTTTTGTCCAACAAATACCAGATATTGAAGCTATTCCCATTTTAGATGAACGTTCAGCGGCTTTTTTTGCGTTGGGACAAGCCAAGGCAACGGGAAAACCTGTAGTATTAGTTTGTACTTCGGGAACTGCGGGGGCAAATTTTTATCCAGCGGTAATTGAAGCTAGGGAAAGTCGCGTCCCTTTGTTAATCTTAACCACTGATAGACCGGCGGAATTGCGAAATTGTCATTCTGGACAAACTATTGATCAGGTGAAATTATACGGTAATTATCCCAATTGGCAAGGGGAATTAACTACACCTTCTCCAGATGTGGGAATGTTAGATTATCTCCGACAAACGGTAATTTACGCTTGGGAACGTTGTCAATTTCCCAATTCTGGCGCAGTACATTTAAATATACCTTTTCGTGACCCTCTCGCGCCCATTCCTGATGGTACAGATTTTACCTTAGATGTGGAAGATTTCTTTGCGGGAATAGTTTCCACCCCATTACCAATTACCAATTATCAATTACCAATTACCAATTACCAAAAAGGGATGATTATCGCTGGTGTAGCCCAACCACAAGCCCCGGAGGAGTATTGTAGAGCGATCGCCAACATGAGTCAAACTCTCCAATGGCCTGTTTTAGCTGAAGGACTTTCCCCCGTCAGAAATTACGCAGACTTAAATCCATATTTAATTTCTACCTATGATATTATTCTCAGAAATCAAAACCTTGCCCAAGAATTAACACCAGAAATAGTTATTCAAATTGGCGAAATGCCCACAAGTAAAGAATTACGTAATTTCTTAACCATTACTAAACCACAACGTTTTGTCATTGACAATTGTGATCAAAATTTAGATCCTTTACATGGAAAAACCACCCATTTAAGAATTGCAGTCACAGAAATTGGTAAGTTGAAAATTGCAAGTTTAAGAAAAAGTGAATATTTACAAAAATGGTGTACAGCAGAAAAGCAAATCAGAAAAAATATTGATGATGATTTTAAAAATGTAGATGAATTAATCGAGAGTAAAGTCCCTTGGTTAATTTCCCAAATCCTCCCACCAGAAACACCCATATTCATTGCTAATAGTATGCCAGTGCGAGATGTGGAATTTTTCTGGAAACCCAATAATTTAAGAATTAAACCCTATTTTAACCGGGGCGCAAATGGCATTGATGGTACACTTTCCACTGCTTTAGGAATAGCACATCATCAGCAAAGTAGTGTAATGTTAACAGGAGATTTATCCTTATTGCATGACACCAATGGTTTTTTGATTAGCAATAAATTTATTGGACATTTAACAATTATCTTAATTAATAACAACGGGGGAGGAATTTTTGAAATGTTACCCATTGCTAAATTCAATCCACCTTTTGAAGAGTTTTTTGCTACTCCTCAAAATATTGATTTCTCTCAATTATGCGCGACTTACAAAGTGCAACATGAATTGATTACTTCTTGGGAAGAATTGAAAGATAACTTAAAGCAATTACCAAAAACAGGAATTAAAGTTTTAGAAGTCAAAACAAATAGGAAAAGAGACGTGATGTGGAGAAAAGAAAATTTAGTAAAATTCGGTAATTGGTAATTGGTAATTGGTAATGGCTAAATAAGGAGAATATTTTTTCTTCTTTCTTCTTTCTTTCTTCTCCTGACTCCTGACTCCTGACTCCTGACTCCTTGATTTCTGACTCCTGACTCCTCAAAAAATAGATAATTTTTCCCCAAGTGCCACAGATAAAGATTAAACTAAAAAGTCTTGTACAGCAAACCCTGTCAACAAAAATCAAGTAATTATGTCCAAGGTTCTTGTTTCCGACCCCATTGATCAAGTTGGTATTGATATTCTTTCCCAAGTAGCTACAGTTGATGTCAAAACCAGCCTCAAACCAGATGAACTCAAAGCCATCATTGGCGAGTATGACGCGCTGATGATCCGGTCTGGAACTCGCGTCACTCAAGAAATTATAGAAGCCGGTACAAAATTAAAAATTATTGGCCGTGCTGGTGTGGGTGTGGATAACGTTGATGTCCCCGCAGCTACCCGTAAAGGGATTGTCGTCGTCAATTCGCCAGAAGGTAATACCATTGCCGCAGCCGAACACGCTTTAGCGATGATTTTGTCCTTATCTCGTCATATTCCTGATGCTAATGCTTCAGTAAAACGTGGTGAATGGGACAGGAAAAGTTATGTTGGTGCAGAAGTATACAAAAAAACCCTCGGCGTTGTCGGGTTAGGAAAAATTGGTTCTCATGTTGCTAGTGTCGCTAAGGCTATGGGGATGAAACTCCTCGCCTATGATCCATTTATCTCCACAGAAAGAGCCGAACAACTGGGTTGTCAACTGGTAGACTTAAATTTGCTATTCCAGCAAGCCGACTATATCACCTTACACATTCCCAAAACCACAGAAACTGCCAACTTAATCAACGCGAAAACTTTGGCGTTAATGAAACCCACTACCCGGATTATTAACTGCGCTCGTGGTGGCATTATTGATGAAGCGGCTTTAGCAGTGGCAATCAGAGATGGTGTAATTGCTGGCGCTGCATTAGATGTGTTCGATTCCGAACCATTAGGTGCATCTGACTTACTAGGCTTGGGTAAAGAAGTTGTCCTTACTCCTCACCTCGGCGCTTCTACGGCTGAAGCCCAAGTTAATGTCGCCATAGATGTGGCCGAACAAATTCGGGATGTTTTATTAGGACTACCTGCCCGTTCTGCTGTCAATATTCCTGGACTTGGACCTGATGTTCTGGAAGAACTCAAGCCTTACATGGAATTAGCAGAAACCTTGGGGAACTTAGTTGGTCAACTCACCGGCGGCAGAGTTGAGACACTTAATGTTACACTACAAGGAGAACTGGCAACTAATAAAAGTCAACCTTTGGTAATAGCTGCCCTCAAAGGACTACTTTACCAAGCCCTGCGGGAACGGGTAAATTATGTCAACGCCACCATAGAAGCCAAAGAACGGGGGATTCGAGTCATTGAAACTAGGGACGCTTCGGCACGGGATTATGCCGGTTCGTTGCATCTCCAGGCCACAGGGACTTTAGGTACACATTCTGTTACAGGTGCTTTGTTGGGTGATAAGGAAATCCACTTAACGGATGTTGACGGTTTCCCCATTAACGTTCCTCCCAGCAAATATATGCTGTTTACCAGACACCGTGATATGCCCGGTATTATTGGTAAACTCGGTTCTTTACTGGGTAGCTTTAATGTCAATATTGCCAGTATGCAGGTAGGTCGGAAAATCGTGCGTGGTGATGCTGTTATGGCTCTCAGTATTGATGATCCTTTACCCGATGGCATTTTAGCGGAAATTAAAAAAGTGGAAGGTATTCGAGACGCTTATACAGTCACACTTTAATTCTGGACTAGGATTTTTGTAATTAATTTGTGATTAATTTGATGGGGATGATGTCTGAACTGTGATTTTTGTGATTGATTTGATGAAGATGATTCAATCATTGGATTGTCTTTGATAATCATAAATAACAATGATAGTTTAATTTGATATTTATCCAAATCATCCCCATCATCAACATCTTCAAAATCATAGTTTGTTTTCCCCCTTACCAATTACCAATTACCAATTACCAATAATCTAAAATTCTATGGCAAATACCTGGTGGGAATTAAATATTTTATCTGAACCAGATTTAGAAGAAACTATATTTTGGCGGTTAGAAAACTTTGGCTGTCGTGGTACAGCAGTAGAAATTAAGGGCAATGTCTCCTTTGTTAAGGCTTATTTACCCACCTTTAAAGTACAACTCCTAGATTTGGCTGCTTTATCGCTCTGGCTGCGTCAAGATGCCCTGTGTGTAGGACTCACTGCACCCCTGTTACATTGGGGCTTAATTGACGAAGAGGACTGGTCTAGTAGCTGGAAACAACACTGGCAACCGGAAGAAATAGGCGATCGCTTTCTCATTAACCCCGCTTGGCTACCTCTACCCGAATCCCTAGACAGATTGGTAATTCGTCTTGATCCAGGTGTAGCCTTTGGTACAGGGAATCACGCCACCACTCAACTTTGTTTAGAATCCCTAGAAATGCGCTTCGGTGAAATTCCCCAATCCTTCCTAGACACAGAAGCACCAAAAAAACCTTTAATCATTGCCGATATTGGTTGTGGTTCAGGTATTCTAGGGGTTGGGGCAATATTATTAGGTGCTGGTAAAGTCTATGCCGTTGATAACGATCCTTTAGCCGTAAAATCTACTTTTAGTAATCGCACTCTTAATGAAATCCGTCCAGATTCTTTAATCCCCCTTGAGGGTAGTGTAGACATAGTTCGGAAAGTAATTGATCAACCTGTAGATGGGATTGTTTGCAATATTTTAGCAGATGTAATTATCGAATTACTCCCAGAAATGACCGCCATTACCAAACCTAGCACTTGGGGTATATTCAGTGGTATTTTACTAGAACAATCCAAAGCCGTTGCTGATGCTTTAGAACAAAATGGTTGGATTGTAGCTACCCTCTGGAAAAGAAAAGAATGGTGTTGTTTAAATGTCCGTCGTTCTTAATTATAATTTATGGATTTTCTCCTATTGGATATCACCAAAAGTAATGGTAATTAAAATCAGCCGAGATTAACAAATATTGATAAAATCTAAGAGGGGGTTTGAAAAGTATTAGATGAAACCGATAATCTCCAAAAACCTAACCCCCCTTCCCTACCTTAGCGCAGCGTGCCGAAGGCTGGGAATGGGGGTTTCAAAGCCCCTCCCCGCATCGGGGAGAGGTTTGGATAGGGGTTTATTTATACATTAAAAACTTTTCAAACATCCTCTAAATATCAATCCGTAACCAGCACTAATTTTCAATATGAACGACTCCATTGAAAACTACAATCCCAACGGCGTGGCCGAAAAAAATGGCAATTTTATGGGATTACCATTTAATTACGACTCCGCAAATTTAATTATCTTCCCCATACCTTGGGAAGTCACGGTTTCCTATCGTGCTGGAACGGCGAACGGTCCACAGCGAATTTTAGATGCCTCACGACAAATAGATTTATTTGATTTTGATCATCCTGATGGTTGGAAACAGGGAATATTTATGGTAGAAATTCCCCAAGAAATGATCGAAAAAAATAACTATTATCGTCAACAAGCAGCCATAATTATTGAACGTCAAGCCCAAGGTAAATCCCTAACAGACTCACCAGATTTAACTCCTGTTCTAGAAGCAATTAACCAAGCGGGGGAACAGGTAAATCATTGGTTATTTACCCAAGCACAAGCAGCAATCAATCAAGGTAAACGAGTTGCTGTCATTGGTGGTGATCACAGTTCACCATTAGGTTATTTTCAAGCTTTAGCTAATCAATATGATAATTGGGGAATTTTACATATTGATGCCCATGCAGACCTACGTAATGCCTATGAGGAATTTGAATTTTCCCATGCGTCTATTATGTTTAATGCTATAAAAATACCGCAGATTTCTAAATTAGTGCAAGTAGGTGTGAGAGATATTTGTCATGATGAAGTTCAAATAATTAATCAATCAAATAATCGCATTATTGGTTATTATGATTCAGCAATTAAACAACAACTATATGCTGGTAAGACTTGGTTGGATTTATGTCGAGAAATTATCAGTCATTTACCAGAAAAAGTTTATATTAGCTGTGACATTGATGGTTTAGACCCTAAACTTTGTCCCAACACAGGTACTCCTGTCCCTGGAGGATTGGAATTAGAACAAGTTTATTGTCTATTCCGCGAATTGGTAAATAGTGGTAGAAAAATTATTGGTTTTGATGTTTGTGAAGTTGGTGATGCTGAATGGGATGGTAATGTCGGTGCGCGAACAGTTTATAAGTTAGCAAATTTATTAGATTTATCTCAGAAATAGGGGACAGGGGACAGGTGCTACGCCACGGGGACAGGTGACAGGTGACAGAAGTAATTTTCCAATGACCAATGACCATTCGCCATTTTGGCATGATAAATGATTTCTTATCAGGTTTTATGAAATTTGCATACATACTATAGGAAGATGCTGAAAATAGATCATATAGGTTAAATTAATTCGGGATGTTGTTATGCACTGGATTTAAGTCAAGGTTTGGTTGACAACCAAACCTTTTTTATTGCCCCTTTTCTCCCAGTTGATGATTTAATCAAAAATATACTTATTCAACAAACAAAACAAGATACCCGACCTCTCTAAGAAGTCGGGTATCTTAGTGATCTTGGTGAAGTTGTAAGTTTTACCCTAGTACACTGGCGGAATGTTACCAAGTTTGTCAGAATTTATCATGGATGATTTTCAGGACTTACACAACTGGCACATTGGTAGGGTGCGTCAGACTGTATAAATACTGCGAATAAACAAATTGTTGATATCTGACGCACCCTACAACAGATTTTTAGTGTGACACTTGCGTAAGTCCTAATTTTGAACAACATCAAATTACCAGTGCTAGTAATCGTCAGATGATCAATAAACCCCGTAAACGTATACCAAAAGCTGCTGGGCTGAATCAGCCTCCTCAAGGTGTAACGAAGAAGAATGTTAAAAAATTACCCAAACGTTCCCAAGGGCGTACTTGGTTATGGTCTACGTTGGCGGTGAGTCTGTTGTTAAGCAGCGCTGGTGTAATTATTGGTGTTGGTTGGATGAGTGTGCTATTTATTTTAAATCCTACTCAGATTAGTTGGGTAAATGATTTTTTACCGAAATGGGCAAAAATATCTACAGGTAAACGAGAACTACCGCAAACATTTACAGCTATTGAACTCGGTTTAACTCAACAACAACGTCTATTTGGCGAAATCATGTCTTTAGATGGTAAGTCAGAGGAATCTTTTTTATTACCAATCTTCCAAAAACGCAAGAATTGTCAGTCCCATTGTCAAGAATTGGTAGAACTGAGAATTTATAAACTTTCCCAGGATTGGGAATATAAATTCCAGTCAGAAAAATACTACTATTTAATTACCAAATTACCTGTTATTGGTCTATCGAAAAGTTTTATAGAATCCTCTTCAGTTGCGGCTATTTCTGAATCAGACAATCAAGAAACAAAGATCCGTTTACCTCTAACTAAGGTGAAAAGTTTTGCAGATTCTCACCTGTTTTCAGGATTTTGGTTTTATTTGCGGGGTGAACACAAAAATAACGATCATAATATTACCTATGGTCAAATTATCTACTACAATCCTACTCTGAAAAGCTTACAAAAAATGTTATCTTGGAAAACCCGCAATGGGCAGTTACCTAAATGGCAACAGATAACGGGTAATGATGCAAAAGAATTAATTGTTGATCAAACGGTAAATGTAGAACCAAATTTGCAAGTTTATCAAGTTAAACCGAGTCAGTTAGTGGCTAATTCTATTTATTTGGAAGCAATTAATTTCCAAAGGCCTGCTGTTAATGAATTTGCTTTTCAACAGTCTCTGTTCTTAGCCAGAAATGGACTTTGGACTCCTGCTTTTACATGGTTGAAATCTTTAGAAAAACAGCGTAAACAGCCTTTTTCAGCGGCAGCACGGGCGCAAATAGATGTGATCCGGTTACATTCGGAATTTACAAGAATGCAAGCTGAAAAGAGTTGGGCAAGTCCTCATCAACAAGTGACGGCAGATATTATTGATGGTCGTTGGGAAAAGGCTTTACAGGTATTGGAAAAATCACCTGATAATGGTCAAGAAATTACTAATTTATTACAAACTGATCAGGGGAGAATTTGGAATCGGGCTGCGGTAGCGTTGCGACTAAATCCTAATCGTCGGGCGGTTTTAGCTTGGGTAGCATTAATTTTTAAGGTGCAACGGGGGGAAGAAAGAGCTAATGCTTGGTTGCAAGCACAACGGAATATTAATGGGGAAACACTTAACTATATTCAAGGTGTTCTAACTCAACTTGATGATGATAAAATCAATGCCCATAAAAGTCGAATTATTGGCACTGTAAAACAAGTTAGTCGCATTAATGAGGAGGATTGGTTGCCAATATCTCTGCAAACTGATTTGAAAATCACTAATAATCAAGTTTGGTATCAGGTGGAAGTTAGTGCCTTTCATGATGGTACAGGTTGGTTAAGTGATCCGTTTGCTAATTTTGACCAACTGCAAAGTCAACCTCGAAAATTTTGGCGCAAACTTCTGGGGATTAGTTCTGACCCTAGTATGCAGGTTATTGTCTGGAAACCTAATGGAGAACAGGAGGTTACTAGAACTACTATTAAGGCTGTACAAGTCAGGGGACAGGGTTTACGGTTGTTAATGTTGGGTTCTGCATTGCCTGAAAGCAAGGTTAATTCTTTCCAGCCTCGACCTTTAGCTCTGACTGTGGATGCGTTAACATGGGTAGAACCGTCTCCGGTAACTGTGAAGGATTTATATCAACAACAACCTCAGTTAGTGGAGTCCATGCTGCCAGTTCTATGGCAAAAACTACAACAGTCGGGTGATTTAACTGCTGGTGTGATTCCTGTTTTTCAGGAAATGCGGGAAAAAATGGCTGATTGGCCTGTTCAATTGGCTGATTTGACGAATGATCAACAGCAGGAGATTGTCGTGACTATTTCTGATGCTGCTATAGCCTCTTTAAATCAGTTCGATGGTAATACTTCCAAACCGGCAGGTAGTCAAAAACGTCCCCGGACTCTCATCTTTTCGGCAGATAGTAATGTCATTTATAGTGATTTTGCCCGTGCAAACCAGCAAACGCTAATAGCGATCGCTCAACTTACCGATGATCAATCTCTAGCGTTACTGGTAGAAAATAGGCAGGGATATAGTTTGGAACGTTGGTCACAAACTAATCAGCGATTTGAATAGTTACCACAACAGGTAATTTATGCTTCGTCGCTAGGAGCTTCCACTTGTTCGCTTTTGAGATTTTGCAATTGCTCTAAAAGGGAATCTACCTCCGCTTGCAAGTTCATAAATTTGACTTGCTGATCGTCTCGATAGTACGCCTTCGTTAACTTCTTAACTAAGTTAGCGTGGGATTCACATTCGGAAACACTGGATGACATAGTAGACATAGTTGTTGGCATTAGAAATTTAACTCACACCATTTGTAGATAGTATAATATACTTATCCTAATCTTTGTTAAGACATTATATAGTTTTGATCATCAGGGTATCCGGTAAGTGGGAAACAAGCGTGGCTTTAACCCTGAGAGGGAAGCGATACGGGCGGTTAAAACCGCCTTGAATATTTTTTCATGATCACGGTGTTCCGCAACTAACATATAGACTTGAAAAGTGGGATACTTATCTACAAGCATTCCCAATCGTAAATCCTTAATTAAGAAATTTTTAATCCTGTGACTTTGAGCCTGTCTGCTGCTAAATCTCATTGCCAACCGTGGCCAGGGCTGATAGAAGCCTATCGTCAATACTTGCCTGTCAGCGAAAAAACCCCCGTGGTGACTTTGCTGGAGGGTAACACACCTTTGATTCCCGTGCCAGCGATCGCCGAACGTATTGGCAGACAGGTGAAGGTGTATGTTAAATATGATGGACTTAACCCCACTGGTAGCTTCAAAGACCGGGGGATGACAATGGCAATTTCTAAAGCAGCAGAAGCAGGTGCTAAGGCTGTGATTTGTGCCAGCACTGGTAATACTTCTGCCGCTGCCGCTGCCTATGCTAGACGGGGAGGAATGAAACCCTTTGTACTGATTCCCGATGGCTATGTGGCTTTAGGTAAGTTGGCACAGGCGCTACTTTATGGCGCAGAGGTATTAGCTATTAAAGGTAATTTTGACCGCGCTCTGGAAATTGTCCGGGAAGTGGCAGATAGTTATCCCATTACTTTGGTAAATTCGGTCAACCCCTACCGCTTAGAAGGACAAAAAACCGGAGCTTTTGAGGTTGTTGATGCTTTGGGTGATGCCCCCGATTGGTTATGTATTCCGGTGGGGAATGCGGGCAATATCACAGCATATTGGATGGGTTTTTGTCAATATCATCAAGATGGTAAATGCGATCGCTTACCGAAAATGATGGGTTTTCAAGCCGCTGGGGCTGCACCTTTGGTGAATGGTCAACCGGTAGCACATCCTGAAACCATAGCTACAGCCATTAGAATTGGCAATCCCGCCAGTTGGGATAAGGCCATTGCAGCGCAAACAGCCAGTCAGGGAAGATTCCGGTCGGTGACGGATGGGGAAATTCTCGACGCTTACCGACTTTTAGCATCATCGGAAGGGATTTTCTGTGAACCGGCTAGTGCGGCTTCTGTGGCAGGATTGTTACAGGTAAAAGACGAAGTTCCCACGGGGGCAACGGTGGTTTGTATCTTAACTGGTAATGGGTTGAAAGATCCAGATACGGCTATTAAACACAGTCATGCTCAATTCAAACAGGGCATTGATGCTGATATTAAGGCTGTGGCGGCGGCCATGGGATTTGAGTAGGTAGAATAAACCTGCCCGGAACTTAAGTTCCGGTCTCACCTGATCTCGGTGTTAGGAGTTTCTCCTTCGGAGACGCTACGCGAACAGAGTTATGATTTTTTCAACGAGATCATCAGGGTTTGAGACTCATATTTGGGGCAGTTTTCCAAAAATTATCTTATGTCAAACTCAGGTGAACTCAGGTGATATAAAAAACAAGTTCAAAGCCTCTCCCCGTTGCGGGGAGAGGTTTGGAGAGGGGTTCTATATTTGGTTAAACTATAAACCGTTTTCAGTATATTTGGGGCATATAAAAGATGACGTATAAAAGAGGATGAAAACCCAATGATCATATCTTGATATGACCTCACCTATTTTTCCCAGTAATGGATAGTCCTTCTACTATCAATGATGGAGTATAGCAAGAACCATTCCAATCCGCATCTCCACCTAGTTGGATCACTTGTTTTAGGGCTGTGTAGACGTTACCTGCTACCATCGTATCCTTGACTCTGCCAATTATTTGACCATTTTTGACCCGATAGCCCAAATCAACATTGATGGAAAAATCACCTGATAGTCCGCTACAACTACCTAACATTTGATCCACAATTAAGCCATCATCCATTTTACGAATCAAGTTGACTAGGGAAAGATCACCGGGTTGAATTAGGAAGTTAAATAGCCCTGGTGTGGGATAACTACCTAAGCCGGGACGAAAACCATTACCAGTGCTACCGCTGTTTAATTGTCGCCCGGTGGTGCGATCGCTATAAAAATTCCGTAAAATCCCATTTTCGATAAATATTAAGGACTGGGTAGGTTGACCTTCATCATCAAAGGGACAACTGTAAGGTCCTGCTTTTGGGTTTTGGTACAGGGTTAGGGTGGGGGCAATAACTGGTTTACCCAATCTATCTGCCCAAGGGGAAGCTTTTTCCAAGATGTGTTTACCATTCAAAGCTGATTGCACAGTTCCCCACAGCATATCTGCTGCTTTGGAAGTGAACAATACAGGACAACGACCACTGGGACTAGGAATGTTTTCTTTAGCCCAATTTAATCGCTGTAAGATTTGGCTGGCTACTTTCTCCGGGTTGAGTTGATCGCGTTGAGTTTGACCATCAGCAACACTGAGGAAATCATCACCTCTCACCCATTCCGCTGACATATAGCAGCTAAGTGTGGTATCGGTGTAGTGAGAATCTAAACCTTTGCTGTTGATCAGTCTAGTGTTTTCTATATCGCATTCCCAGTCACTATGGCAAAGAATATCTGGATAGACATCACGAATTAAGGCGATCGCCTCCTTCCCCCATTGAATCAACACTTCGACGGATACAGATGAGCCGAAATCTGAGTAATAATGATCATCATAAGTCCCTAATTCTACTGTTTCCGGTGGATTTAATTGACTCAGTGCCAAAGATTTTTCCACCATAGCTTGGGGATCAACATCGCCATAAGCCACCGTCAAACCGGGACAACCATTCCGCCATAGCCGTAGGGCTGTACCCTCAGATTGACTGGTTTCTAGTTGTTTGAGACGGTTAGCCTCAAAAAAAACTGGTCGAGAAAGCGATCGTGACTGATACACCTCGGCAGCCTCAGCGCCAGATTTGAGGGCAAGTTCTAGCAGTTGTTGAGCCAGTGTATCTTGTAACAAATTTGCAGAACCCATGTCCCCTTATGAATTATGGATTTTGGATATAAATCGCTTCATCGTCGCAGTCTATTATCCCATTAGCGTGTCATCAACTTACCAAATTCCAAATAATAGACAACTGACCACTGACAACTGACCACTGACAAATTATGGCAAATTGATTTCCTGCAACAGCCAAAATCCTGCAAAATCTTGAGATTGAGGATCAGACTGGACACCAATAAAATGCACCCCATTAGCTTGTTCCTTTGCCACAGCAAAGCCCTGTGCTTCTGCTAAAAGTTCAGGAGTGCGGATATTAGCCACCACCCAACTTTCCGTAGCCCCTGTTTCTAAAATCAACCTGTTACCTTGCTTGGTGTCAAAGAGCAAATAAGCCATTTCCAAACCCGACATCCAACCTGCTATCGGTAAAGCCCTGGAGGAGAAAATCAAAATTCCCGGAATCCGAGTTTCTGGGGATAATTGCGCCAACTCCAGGGGAAAAGCTTCACCAAAACCAATTTCCCAATCCGGCATTTCCGCCAAATCACTAGCCTCTAAAGTCACAAAAGCCCATTGTTTTCCTTCCAACGCATCTGGCAACCGTTGGGGCAAAGGTCTATCTAAACGCACCGAAGGATTAACTACCCCCTGATATCCTGGTTCTTGGGGATAGACTTCCTTCATGCGCTGCTGTATCCACTGATTGAGAACCAAAGTCCGCCGACTTGGGACAGCGGGTACTCCCACATCTTCACAGGATTTGGTGATCATGTTATTCATTTGGCGGCGGAAAAAGCGGATTTTGGTAGGTGCTGTACCCGCTTTCTCTATAGCTTCCTGGATTGCTATCCGTAGCCAACCCGAATTTACCTGGGTACTTGGGCAATATTTAGCATAGCGAAACAGGGACTCCGTTTGTGTACCAATATCTACAGGACTTTCGCACACCAACATTTCCCACACTTTTTTCTGATTTTCGTCCAAAATCGGACGGGAGTAAAAATCGAGTTCCCAGTACATTTTTCTCTGGCTGCCCATGTTTTAGCGGTAAAAATCTGATGACTTGATATTTTGTGATTTCCTAACTTTACCAAGTTACAGGAGCATTAGTAATTGATAATTGGTAATTAGCCATTGGTCATTGGTCATTGGGAAAATTATTGCCTCTCCTCTATTCCCTATTCCCTATTCCCTATTCCCTATTCCCTATTCCCTATTCCCTATTCCCTATTCCCTATTCCCTATTCCTTAGTTTTTATCCTGATTTTTGAACTCATCAAACTTAGCCCGAACCGCCTGTATATCTTGCCACATTAGCCATTTCGGCTTTCCTTTTTCCCGTGAAGGGTTACGCAACAAGTAAGAGGGATGAAAAATAGGCATACATAAGCGTCCTTCCCACTCTAACCACTGACCGCGAATTTTAGTAATCGGACGGTTATCAGCAATCACACCCTTCACAGAAGTTGCACCTGTTAATAAGATAATTTTTGGGTCAACCAGGCGAATCTGCTCAAATAAATATGGTTTACAAGCAGCAGCCTCTTCATTAGTCGGTACACGGTTTTCCGGTGGTCTACACTTACAAATATTGGCAATATATATATCTGTTTCCGTACTTAAATTTACCGAAGCCAAGATACTTTCTAGTAATTGCCCTGATCTACCCACAAATGGTAAACCTGTTTCATCTTCATTTTTCCCCGGTGCTTCTCCAATAATCATAATATCGGCTTGGAGATTACCACGCCCAACCACAGCATGAGTCCGGTTTTGGGCTAACGCACAACGCTGACAGCTATTGCAATGTTTTGTCAATTCCTCTACATTCTCATAAGTTCCCGGCGGAATGGGAATTTTATTACTTGTAGTAATTAGCTCTCTTTGGTTTAAGCTGGAGTGATCAAATAAACTAAGTTGAGTCTCATGCTGCATGGAATTTAGAATGGTAACTGGAAACTTCAGAATATTAACGCAAATAAGTAGGTTAGCATTAAAAATCGTCGTTATGGCAAGGCAAGAGGCAAGAGGCAAGAGGCAAGAGGATTTGGGCGATTTTACTTTTCGTTACATATTTCGGTTTTTTTCCGTTCACCTACTTATTACCACCCATCCTACCAATTAATAGACAGAATTGGATTGACGCTTTGTCTAGCTCATCAACAGTATCGCCCTTTTTCCCAGACAGCACACTCTAATTAATCAAGTTTTAAAGCATTAACTGGCACATCATCCCAAGATTTAACTACCCTTAATTTTGCAATCCAGCCCTCTGCCTTTTGAGAGTTCGTGAGATTAGTCTGAAACGACTCATGACAATCTTTAGCCTGAGATTCATCACAAGAGGCAATACAGGCGTGAATCAGTCCAGAAGGATCAATTTGTTCATTCACCCAAATATTCATAGTTTATATTTTGAAAATATCGTGTTAAAACCGTCATCTTTAATTTTATAATACTTATTAAATTTATGTACAGAAATAAGCAAAATTCAAGCGAGTATTTAATATCACCAGTTGTTCCTAGATTCCTATTCCTAATTCCTTCCTAACCCCCATGAGTGCAGAAATTATTTGCGTTGGTACAGAAATGCTGCTAGGAGATATCCTCAACAGCAATGCCCAATATCTTGCTCAACAATTAGCACAGTTAGGCATTCCTCACTACTATCAAACTGTCGTCGGCGATAATCCCAACAGACTCAAGGAAGTTATAGAAATTGCCGCTTCCAGAGTCCAAATTCTCATTTTTACAGGTGGTTTAGGACCCACACCCGATGATCTCACCTGTGAAACTATCGCTGATTTTTTTGGTGTTCCCTTAATAGAACGAGCCGATATTGTCCAAGATATAGCCGAAAAATTTGCCCAACGGGGACGAATAATGTCCGCTAATAATCGCAAACAAGCCTTAATTCCCCAAGGTGCAGAAATTTTACCCAACCCCACAGGAACAGCACCGGGTATTATTTGGCAACCCCGTCCCGGTTTAACTATTTTTACTTTCCCTGGTGTTCCCAGCGAAATGTATCGAATGTGGACAGAAACCGCAGTACCTTTTCTGAAAAGTCAAGGTTGGGGAAAGGAAATTATTTATAGTCGCAGTTTAAGATTTTGGGGAATTGGAGAATCTGCTTTAGCCGAAAAAGTCGCCCCCTACTTTAATTTAACTAATCCCACAGTAGCCCCCTATGCAGGCAAGGGAGAGGTGAGACTGCGAATCTCTGCTAAAGCCACAGACGCAACAACTGCAGAAGCTTTAATTGCACCCATTGAAAAACAACTCATAGAAATTGCTGGCTTAGATTATTATGGCATTGATAATGACACCCTTGCTGCTGTCGTTGGTAATTTGTTAAGGTCCGCGGGAGAAACCCTATCTGTAGCCGAATCTTGCACCGGTGGGGGACTGGGACAAATGTTAACGGAAATTTCTGGTAGTTCTGATTACTTTTGGGGTGGGGTAATTGCCTACGATAATTCCGTCAAAGTTGGACTATTAGGAGTCAACCCAGAGGATTTAGAGGAATTTGGCGCAGTGAGTGCGACAGTAGCTGAACAAATGGCTATTGGCGTTAAAAATCGGCTTTCAACCACTTGGGGATTAAGTATTACAGGCATTGCTGGACCAACCGGGGGAACCCAAACCAAACCAGTGGGTTTAGTCTATATTGGTTTAGCTGGTCCTGGTCATGAAGTAATCAGTTTTGAACATCGCTTCGGAACAATTCGAGGACGGTCTTTAATTCGTTATGTGAGTGCAAATACAGCATTAGATCATCTGCGGCGACATTTGCTTAGAAGCTAGATAGGGCTTGCTGATAGCGTAGCGTGGCGTTAGCCATATAAAGCTAAAACCATTTATTAACCAGGGTTTGTAAGTTGCTAGTTAGATACATTGTTAGAATCAGGATGTCCAGGATTAAAGGATGAACAGGATGAAATTTCTGTTTTCATCACCAATTACCCATTACCCATTATCAACCTCAACTAGATAACTAGCAACTTGAGTTAAATAGGTGCATTTTTCTATGTCGGATTTGGATATCCAGATAGTTGAAACTGTCCCCGTGGCGTAGCACCTGTCACCTCCCCTCACAGGCAACTTTTTGGTGCAAACCCTACTTATTCACTGAAACCCAGTATGAAGAATCTTGAATTAAAGGACTTGCAATATTAATATACCTGTAGAGTACTTCTTGATCTGATTGAAAAACCATTTGCTATGCTTGACAATAGGTTTTGAAGATGTTAGAAAACTGTTTAGCTTAACAGTGTACAGCAAATTGATTTCATTCTAAGAGGGTGTTTGAAAAGTCTAATTTATTACTTGCAAGGGCGACTAGTACCGCAAGGCGGAAGTCAAAAGTCAAAAATAATATGGCATCAGCTTTTTAGTGATTGAGAATGGTTGTTTTATTTACGCCCGGCTGTACTAGAAGTCGCGGCTACACAGACGAAACCCACCTATTCCTTCGGTCTCGTAAGGGATACGAATGTTCAGCAACAGTAATCATTTGCACGAAATAATAACAATGAAATGCAAAAAAGTCAAGTTTTTATCCTATTTATCCTCTAAATTAATATCAATAAAAATCAGTAATTAACAAAAATTAACATAATGTCAATATCCAATCGTAAGAGTTCTATAAAATCTCCTTTGCATTTCATAGAGGCTGTTCAGCCTTCTAAAATTGGTGATACTATATATCACAAACTAAGTACGTTGTCTGTGATTACTGAGTTTTTTCCTCCAGACTATGCGGCAACAGGACAGTTAATTGAAGAACTAATCAAACAGTTAGAGAAACAAGGAATTAGAATTAGAGTATTCACAGGACAACCAGGGTATGCTTTTACCACTGCTAAAGCCCCAGCCTTAGAGCAATTGGGCAATATTCGCGTTCAAAGATCCCGATCTACTCAGATATGGTCTAATAGGATTCGTGGGAAAGCTGTCAATGGTGTTTTATTCACATTGCGGGCTTTTTTGCATATTATCGCCAATGCTCGTAAAAATGACGTATTTTTATTAACTTCAGCACCTCCTTTTTTATCAATAGCCGGATATTTAACTCATTTATTATTAAAATTCCCCTATGTATGTTTAATATATGATTTGTATCCAGATATTGCGATCGCTTTAGGAGTAGTTTCTCATAAGCACTGGTTAGCCAAGTTTTGGTGGGCAATCAATCGCCAGATTTGGCAAAAATCGAAAGGAATTATTGTCCTGAGTCCGGCTATGAAGGAGAGAGTTGTCGCCATCTGTCCACAAGTAGCTGATAAGGTCTCTGTAATTCACAGTTGGGGCGACTCTGAGTTGATTTTACCCATTACCAAAGAAAAAAACTGGTTTGCCAAACAGCATAACTTGGACAGCATATTTACAGTTCTCTATTCTGGTAATATGGGTAGGTGTCATGATACAGACACCATTTTGGTAACTGCTCAACAATTACAAAATGAAGAAATTCGGTTCGTTTGTATTGGTGGTGGACCCAAACGGGAAAGTTTTATTCAAGATGTCAAGCGATTAGGACTAAAAAACTTTCTCTTTCTCCCCTATCAAGACAAGAGTGTGTTACCCTATTCCCTGACAGCTTGTGATTTGTCATTAGTTAGTGTAGAAGCAGGTCTGGAAAGTTTAGTTGCACCTAGCAAACTCTATCCAGCCTTAGCTACGGGAAGACCTATAGCAGCTATTTGCCCAAAAGATTCCTACCTGCGACAACTCATAACAGATGGTCAGTTTGGTGTCAGCATTGACAATGGAGATAGTGATAGTTTATCTAAATTTATTCTCAACTTAAAGAGCGATCGCCAACTTGCAGAAAAAATGGGTAATGCCTCCCGCCAATATTTGCAATCAAACTTTACACCAGAAATCATCGCTAAACAATACATCAATGTGCTAGAAAAATCTATAATTTGAAATGTCACTCCAGGCTCATCAGCGTCAGTGTGTGAACAAATTCAGTAAATTTCAGACAACTAAGTTAACAGAATTTAATACCTTAGACAACGTTGAATCAGGAGTTGGGCGTCCATGGTCTTTTTGGTCTCAGTCCCTCCTATGCAACCTTCTCACTATCTATTCTTTAGTTCATGATCAGGAGGCCGAAGTGCAGAAAAGGTGCGAGCGCAATCGGAAGCGTTCCCAGCGGAGAGCTATTTATTGTCCCATACATGGTTGTTTCATAGATAGTGTTAGCCAAAAACATGGACTATTTACCGAAACAGCGGGACAACTACAAAAACGAGGTATTCCCAGACGAGAGGCGATGATTTTAGTCGCCAATAAAACTACAGTTTCTTTGCAGGGCGAGTGGTTAGAGGCTTTTTGGTGCGAAGAGTGCCAAGAAACAAAATGGTATCATGTACATAAGCATGGATCTAAATACGAGATATCTTTGGCCCCAGCCGAACTTTGGCAACAAGCAACAGGGGTCATTCATCCCCATCGCAATCCTTCCGTGGGAGAATTTACCTATAGGCAATCCCGAATGCTTGGGGGTAACAGTGTTAAAGACTTCTGGGTAATGAATTGACATGAAAAAAGCCCTTATTTGTGGAGTATCTGGACAAGACGGAGCTTATCTAGCAGAATTACTCCTTAATCAAGGTTACACAGTCTGTGGAACTTCCAGAGATGCCCAAATCTCACCTTTTCAGAATTTAGTCCACTTAGGTATTAAAGATCAAGTCAAGTTAGAGTCAATGACCTTAACTGACTTCCGTAGCGTCTTACAGGTACTGACAAAAATCCAACCAGATGAAGTCTATAATTTGGCAGGACAAACTTCCGTCGGCTTATCTTTTGGACAACCCGTAGAAACTTTAGAAAGCATAGCTACGGGCACACTAAATTTATTAGAAGCCATTCGGTTTTTAGGCGCACCCATTAAAGTTTACAATGCAGGTTCGAGTGAATGCTTTGGTGATACTGGCAATGTAGCAGCCGCAGAAACAACTCCATTTCGCCCCAGAAGCCCTTATGCTGTAGCTAAAGCTGCCGCTTTTTGGGAAGTAGCTAACTACCGAGAAGCCTACGGTTTATTTGCCTGTTCAGGAATTTTATTTAATCATGAATCTCCCCTGCGTCCAGAAAGATTTGTCACTCAAAAAATTATTGCTACTGCCTGTCGAATTGCCCAAGGTAGTCATGAAAAATTATATTTAGGTAATATGTCAATTCAGCGGGACTGGGGTTGGGCGCAAGAATATGTGGAAGCCATGTACTTAATGTTGCAGCAAAATCAACCTGATGATTATGTGATTGCAACGGGGAAAAGCACTTCCTTGGAAGATTTTGTCACAGCAGCATTTACATCTGTAAACTTAGATTGGCATGATCATGTAGTGGTTGATAGTAGCCTATTCAGACCTACAGACTTGGCGGTCGGTAAAGGTAATCCCAGTAAAGCCAAAATCCAATTAGGATGGGAGGCTAGATATAAAATGCAGGATGTTGTGAAAATGATGGTAGATGCGAAATTAGAGTCATGAGAAAAATCTGATCCAGTCGGGAACTTTTTTTAAAATGGTCAGAGGATGTTTTAAAAGTTTTGGGCGATTAGAAGTCGCTACTACACAAGCAAAGTCCACCTGCGTGGATTAACAGAAAACTGTAATTGAGTAAATAAAATGCCACCTACACAAGCAAATTACGAACCTGAGTTCGACATAACGATAATTTTTGGAAAACTGCCCCAAATATGAGTTTCAAACCCTGATGATCTCGTTGAAAAAATCATAACTCTGTTCGCGTAGCGTCTCCGAAGGAGAAACTCCTAACTCCGAACTCAGGTATGCCCAGATCCCCGGATCTGAAACTCCAGAGTGGGGGTAATTGAGATATACTTTGTTTATCTTGAAAGCGATCGCTAATTTATGAAATCTCAAATTGGTCGTTGGGGAAATTCTTTAGCCTTGAGAATCCCCAAGTATATTGCAGATGAATTGGCTTTATCAATCAATGATGAAGTTGACTGCCGTATTGAGCAAGGGCAACTGATGGTAAGACCAGTTCAGAAATTTCCCAAATACACCCTCTCACAACTCCTTAGCCAAGATTTAGAGCCAGAAGCGGAGATTGACTGGGGTAAACCAACAGGTAATGAAGAATGGTAGATTACGTCCCCCGTTATGGGGATCTTGTCTGGCTAAACTTTGATCCCCAATCAGGTCACGAGCAAATGGGGCAACGTCCCGCACTAGTGTTAAGTCATACAGAGTTTAACCAGCAACGAGGTTTTATTTTTGTTTGTCCTATCAGTAAT
>NZ_JAQMSE010000203.1:0-11809 GCF_028330045.1 Aphanizomenon sp. CS-733/32 | reverse complement strand
CTTCTTTACTCTTGCCCCTTGCCTCTTGCCTCTTGCCTTACAAAAAATTCTGCATCACCGACATTTTCTGAATCAGCCATTTGCCTTCTTTGCGAACCAAATCATAACGAACCCGCAAGTTTTCATTAGAAGACTTTTGCTGCTGACTATTTTGATAAAACTTAGTAACCTCTTGTACCTTAGCGTCTACAGATACATAATTTTTATCTGTACCTTTTTTAGAGACAGCGACTATTTCTACATGATGCTTATATTGGCGATAGCGTTTCTCCTCTTGTTCTTGCTGGGCTACCGACTGCCATTGGGATAAAACTGCACCTGTTAAAATTTCCTTTAAACCATCAATGTCATGTTTTTGCCCTAAAGCTGAGGTTTTGGCAGATAACCAAGTTTCAATTACTTCCTTTGCTGTCTCCTTGGTCAGTTCTTCGTTATTGGTGGGTTCAGGTTCGCTATTCGGGTCAGGAATGTTGGTGGGTGGTTGATTTAGTTGTATTGCTAACTGTTCTCCCTTTAATGATGGACTGGGAAAGAAAATATTTTTGACCAAGCCAAAAGTTGTTGATACTAATAACGAAAAAATTAATACTCCTCCCAATGAGAAGAAAACTAGCCAAACTAAGCGCGTTTTTGGATCTAGACCATTGAGAAAATTAGTTTGAGACTGGATAAATCGCTGGGGAAGGGTATTAGCAGTGGGTTTACGTCTCCTGCGTTTGGGTGGTTGGTGGTTTGTCGCTGCGGTCGGATGATCATTAACTGGATGTGTTCTTCTGTTTGGGTTGGCTGCTGTTAAGGGTATTTGTGATATTTGATTTCCCCCATTTCCATCTGTTGATGGATGATTCCATCTCGGTATAGAACCCTGGGAAGATTCAGGTTGAGGTCGAGGATGGGTTTGTGGTAACTCAGGATTGACTGGTTGGTGATGTTGTGGTGTTTGTGTGGTGTGATTATGATGGTGATTGGAATGATGAATATCTGGCTGGGGAAAGGATTGATGGTTAATTACTGCCCATTCATTCGTGATTTGGGCATCGTTGGGTAAAGATTCTAAATAAGCTTGTACTTGTCTATCAGCAAAGTATTCTTTTAACGAGGCTTGCTGTTTTGCCAAATCTCGAAAATGGGGAAATACTTCTTGCTGCAACCATTGTTCACTGTATAAGCATAGTCCGGGTAACAGGTCTGGTGAGTCTTGGGATTTTTCCCGAATAAAAGCTAAGGCTTCATATTCTTGACTGAGTTCTAAAACCCGGGTGGCTTCTTCCGTTTGTCCCATGAGCAAGGCACAAAGGGATTGTTCCAAATGCACATCTTGGCGTTTGCCTAATTGCATTAACATTTGCTTGGCTTGGCGAATTAAAGCTGGTTGGCGTTGGGCAAAACCTCTGGCGATTAAGGAATATACTGCTAAATATGTAGCCACAGCTGAGGGGCGTTTACTTTCTAATTCAAAGAGTTTATGTTGTTCTGAGACTGTTAAATAATGGCGAATTTGTTGGATAAATCGTAAAAAGTCATCTATGTTGAGTCCTGATTGATCGTTGCCCGTGCCATCAATACCACCCCGGTCTTCTAAGATACTTTGTAATAATTCTAATCCTTGCCGACGTTTGGGGATCTGTGTTTGTGGTAGTGCTAATAGTTCCAAGATGCGGTAGGGACGCAGTTTGTAAAGATCGGCGGTCATTTCGGCGCGGACGCTGGGAAATAGGCCTTCCCGTGCTAATAATTCCTCACCAGTTTCTAGGGATACGGCGGCATTCTCATAGTGACCCTGCTGCCATTCTTCCCTTCCTAGTTCTAAGCAAGCTAGGGAGACGGTGAGGATAATGTCTGGTAGGTCTGGGTTTTCAGGAGTTTCTGTTTGGGTGGTACGATGACCTGTTTTGAGACTAATTAGACTAGGCTTATTAACTAGGTACGGGCGACCGAGTTTTAATACTAATTCATATTCTCCTAGTTCTTGGAGTATTAGCAAAGAACCAACAAATCGCTCTGGGGTGATTTCGATGCTGAGACTTTGAGCCTCTTGGTCTTTGGGGTTAGTATCTACTAGGTTTTCTTGTGAAACTGTGTCAGCATTTTTGTTAGGAGTATAAACGTGAGCTAGATAAAGCTGATCGTAGGCTTTGCGCTCGTCGGTATTTAATAAAACCATATAAGCTTCTTCAATCAGCTTCTTGCGAGAAGATATAGAGGTAGTCGAATATTCCCGTCGGGGCAATTGGACAATGCGATCGCTATATGCCTGTCGCAATTGTTCCTCATTTGCCGCCAACGGTAATCCTAGAATTCGGTAATAATCAAGCGGAATTCGCACAGCTTACGTCCCCTGCACTGTGTTCTCGTAGCATCTCGTAAAAATTAACATAATTTACCTGGAGCGTTCCAGGCTTCTAAAACCGTCCCATAATTATAAGACCTCACGGTAAGCGAAAAAATCAGTGTCTTCAGACCTAAGAGGGAAGCGACATGGGTGGTTTTAAGAACCATATTTGTTCATTACCGCCTTGGAGTTGGGAAATTCGGGGTACTTTTGTGATGTACTTTCAACGGGACAATTACCGATTCAAGTTTTCCAACTCTGTACGCATAATGTTTTGCTCCAAAGAGCCTCCCATTTCTGGGGTAATGTTAGCTTCGACCTGTTATAAGAGCTTTTTAGACTTGCAACACTGTTTCAGTGACCTTAAAACTGTTTAATTGCAAATGACAGAGCGGGGAACTAGCTTCGCATTCCGAGGTGTCGTGACTCCAATAACGGCTACCCTTAGACAACGCTCAGGGTGGTCTGGTCAGTACGGCTTGTTTGATTACTCTTGCAAGCCCAGTCCCTTTAGGGCTGGGTTACTGACAGCCTGATTAATACCGTGTTAACCTAGTACAATAAGTGTATATAGTAACAGATATCTTATTTTTTGCCGTTAATTTTTTTATATCTTCAGTTTAAAGTTACTGAATCAGGAGTTAGGGATCAATTACCTATTACCTGATTTTTAAACAATCCATTCCGAAGCCCGCTCACCCAAATCAAGAGGTATACTAACTGCTTTACCAAGACGAGGACGCTCTTTAGTTTCTAGAATAAAAGTTTGTACTTGTTGTATTCCGCCTAAAGCATTAAGATAATTAGCAATGTTGTCCAGATGATCTTGATAATCTGTCTCACTCATGGGAAAAGAAACTTGTCCAAAATATTTCCACATGATTTGCAGAAATATTTTGCCCTGAGTGCGGCGAAACTGGACATCATAAGGTTGTCCCCATTTATCAATCAACAGTTGGCGTAATTCCTTTCCGGTCATAGTAATTTTAGATTTTAGATTTTAGATTTTAGATTTTGGATTTTGGTAATTAGACAATTACTTCTCCCTGCTCCCTGCCCCCTGCCCCCTGCCCCCTGTTCCCTGCCTCCTGCCCCCCTGCCTCTTCCCCTTAGCTTATCTAGATTTTACATTTAGTTATGATATTAAGTTCCGTGACTCCAGTATGATAGGGATATAAAGAAATGTAATGCTAACGGAAAAGATGTTCACTATGTCTTGCAACTAAGAATTATGGCATCGTTGTGAGCGTTATGATTTCAGTTCAGATGAGAGTGGCTCTTGTGCTGGTACTCTTGTCAAAATGATTAATAAATTACACAAACAGCGCGGAGATTATGGCTCAATTTTCAGAAATCACAGACGTTCCCGATATGGGTCGTCGTCAGTTTATGAACCTGCTCACTTTTGGGACTGTTACCGGAGTGGCGTTAGGTGCATTGTACCCTGTTGTTAACTACTTCATCCCTCCTGCTAGTGGTGGTGCTGGTGGCGGTACTGTAGCCAAGAATGAACTAGGTAATGATGTTAGTGTTAGTAAGTTTCTGGATAGCCATAATGTAGGCGATCGCACTTTGGTGCAAGGACTCAAGGGAGATCCTACCTATATTGTAGTAGAAAGTAAAGAAGCGATCACTGACTACGGGATTAATGCTATTTGTACCCACTTAGGTTGTGTTGTGCCCTGGAACGTGGCAGAGAATAAGTTTAAATGCCCTTGTCATGGTTCACAATATGACGCTACTGGTAAAGTAATTCGTGGTCCTGCACCAAAATCCTTAGCTTTAGCCCATGCCAAGGTAGAAGACGACAAAATTCTACTCACACCTTGGACAGAAACCGATTTCCGCACCGGAGATGCCGCTTGGTGGGCTTAATTTCCAAGTTACACAAGTGCTTAGTCGTTTGGAGTAACTCTCAGATTCACTCTTGACAACTGACAACTGACAACTGACAACTGACAAATGACTTTATAGAGATGAGAAATGCCCTTACACCTGCGAGGTTAACTCGCACTGCTAAAGCAATGGTTAAGACATTGCTAATAGCGATCGCTACTGTTACCTTTTTCTTCACTAGCGATATAGCCGTTCCACAAACTGCCGCTGCCTATCCCTTTTGGGCGCAAGAAACCGCTCCCGCAACCCCCCGTGAAGCCACAGGGCGAATTGTTTGCGCTAACTGTCACCTAGCTGCTAAACCCACAGAAATAGAAATTCCCCAATCTGTACTTCCTGACACCGTATTTAAAGCCGTTGTCAAAATCCCTTACGATGCCACCGTGCAACAAGTTGGTGCTGATGGTTCTAAGGTGGGCTTAAATGTCGGGGCTGTATTAATGTTGCCCGAAGGCTTCAAGATTGCCCCAGAAGATCGCATTCCTGAAGAAATGAAAGAAGAAGTGGGTGACATGACATTCACCCCCTACAACGACAGCACAGATAATGTCGTCATCGTTGGTCCATTACCCGGTGAAGACTATCAAGAAATCGTCTTCCCCATTCTTTCTCCTAACCCCGCTACAGACAAAAATATCCACTTTGGCAAATACTCTGTTCATGTAGGCGGTAATCGCGGACGTGGACAAGTTTACCCCACAGGTGAGAAGAGCAATAATAACCTATTCAACGCTTCCGCTGCCGGTACAATTAGCAAAATTGCTCAAACAGAAGATGAAGACGGCAACGTTAAGAATCTAATCAGCATCACAACCGCAACTGGTGATGTTGTTACCGATACAGTTCCCGTTGGACCAGAATTAATTGTGACGGAAGGACAAGCCGTTGCCATTGGTGATGCTTTAACCAACAACCCCAATGTTGGTGGTTTTGGTCAAAGAGATGCAGAAATTGTTTTGCAAGACTCTTCTAGAGTTGCATGGTTAGTTGCTTTTATCTGTTTAGTGATGATGGCACAAGTAATGCTAGTTCTCAAGAAGAAACAAGTAGAAAAAGTCCAAGCTGCGGAAATGAATTTCTAAATCATAACTATGATCGGTGTGATTTATTTGATTTAGATAATTCATGAATCAAAAAAATCACTGTTCAGAATGATTACAAATTCTTGACTAGATTATTGGTTATTTGACAGGCTTTTCGCCTGTCTTTTTTCTTATAATGGGCAATAAACTGATCAAATTTATCAATACCTTGTCCATTTCCTGCTTTGTTGGGTTTTATGCTATTGCTCCGCGTTCACGCAGTGTCCCGCAGGGATACGTTTACGTTCCACAACCCAACCTTGTATCTTAGAGGTTGTTTGAAAAGTTTTAGGTTGTGATTTTAGGTACTTATTACCAGTCGGAAAAACCCTACAGCAAATTGTCATCAAACCCGGAACAAGAACCCCAACCCCCTCCCCGCAAGCGATGAGGGGGCTAAGATATACCTTATATGATTTGAAATCGCTGTATGAAAATACTCATCCTCAATGCCGGTTCTAGCAGCCAAAAGAGTTGTCTGTATGACATCACATCCACGATTCCTAATTTAGCCCCCCAACCTCTGTGGGTAGGAAAAATCAATTGGGCTGAAGACCATCAGGCAGAAATTACAGTTAAAACCGCTACAGGTGCAAAACTACAAGAAACCCTGACTGATGATTCCCGACAGGTGCAATTTACTCATTTGCTATCTACCCTTACAAATAGCACAACCAAGGTAATTGATGATTTAGCAGCCATAGATGTGGTAGGACATCGAGTGGTACATGGCGGACAAAATTACCAAGAGGCTGTAATAATTACGGAAGAAGTCAAACAGGCGATCGCTCACCTATGCAATCTAGCCCCAGCCCATAATCCAGCCGCTTTAGCTGGCATTGAAGCCATTGAAAATAGTCTAGGGAATATCCCCCAAATCGCAGTTTTTGATACCGGATTTCACCAAACTTTACCCGAAGCCGCAGCTACCTATCCCATCCCCTATCATTTAGTTCAACAAGATATTCGCCGTTACGGCTTTCATGGCATCAGTCACCAGTATTGTGCCAATCGAGCAGCGGAAATTCTTGGTCAAGATTTACAATCTCTGCGAATAATTACCTGTCATTTAGGTAATGGTTGTTCTTTAGCCGCTATCAAAAATGGTTGCAGTATTGACACAACAATGGGATTTACTCCCCTAGATGGTTTAATGATGGGTAGCCGCAGTGGTTCAATTGATCCAGGGATTTTAATTTATTTATTGCAACAGTATAATTACTCTAGTCAAGAATTAGATAATGTATTAAATAAAGCTTCAGGATTAAAAGGTATTTCTGGAGTATCTAGTGATTTAAGGGAAGTGATAGCCGCAAAAGACCAAGGTAATCAACGCGCCCAACTAGCCTGGGATATATACGTACATCGCCTCCGGTCTGGGATCGGGGCAATGTTGGCTAGTTTACAAGGTTTAGATGTTTTAGTTTTTACCGCTGGAGTCGGCGAAAACTCCCCAGCAATTCGTCAAGCTGCTTGCGAAGCCTGGGGATTTTTAGGACTGAAAATTGACTCAGCGAAAAATCACCAGCAACCTATTGATGTTGATATTGCCACACCTGATTCCACAGTGCGAGTCTTAGTTATAGAAACTCAAGAAGATTGGGCGATAGCTCAACAATCTTGGAAATTACTGCAAAAATAATAGAGGAGTCAGGAGAAAAAAGAAGAAAGAAGAAAATCCCTCCCTATTACCCATTACCCATTCCCTATTCCCTACTATGTTTTTATCTCGTGAAGCTATTACCACGCCCTTAGTTGCTGGCTTTTGTATTGTCAGTATTAGCTTAATGCAAATACCAAAACTGCAAAAACTATTAATTAATAAACAATCTATTTCCGCAGAAACTCTGCAAAAAGACCTCAAAAAACAAATTTTCCGCTTAAACTTACTTCAGGCTATCCCCAGTTTTAGTTATAAAAATCTCATTGCCGATTGGGTATATATTGACTTTTTGCAATTCTTCGGTGATAATGAGGCCAGAGACAAAACCGGATACAGTATCAGCCCGGAGTATTTTGAAGTTATTTTGGACCGTGATCCACGTTTTTTAGAAGCCTATTTAGGGCTTTCTATAAGTGGTTCTTTATATGGTGGTATGCCAGATAGGACTATAGCTCTGATGGAAAAAGGATTAAAATCCTTATCACCACAAATTCCCCCCAAATCATACTATATTTGGCGTTATAAAGGCACAGATGAGTTATTATTTTTAGGTAATGCTCAATCATCAAAAAAATCTTTCCTCAAAGCCGCAGAGTGGGCGATCGCTTATACTGATGAAGAAGGCAAGCAAGTAGCATATATTTCTCAGAAAACTGCGAAATTCTTGAGTAAAAATCCTGACAGTAAAGCAGCACGAGTAGCTACATGGGCAATGGTTTTAAACAATAATGTGGATGAAAAAACTCGCAACCGAGCAATTCAGGAAATTGAAGGCTTGGGAGGAAGGGTCGTTAAAAATGCTGACGGCACAGTTAGTATTAGACCACCAGAAAAAGATTGATTGGTCATTGGGTAATTTTATTCTTCCTCCTGACTCCTTAACTCCTGACTCCCGCAAAGAATCGCTACAATAGAATTCCTACTATCCTCATCTTTTAGTGCTGTAGGGTAGAACAAATTATTTTTATTGTGACAGGAGGATTATTTTAAGATATATTAAGATAAGTTAACATAATTATCATAATGTCCTCTTCCTTAGAGAAGCTAGGTATAAGCAGCAAACAAGTACAGGAGAATCAACATCGGTGAATAATAAAAGATGGCGAAATACGGGGCTGTACGCGCTCCTTTTTATAGTTGTTATTGCGCTAGGAACGGCATTGTTTGACAAACAACCTCAAAGCCGAGAAACATGGCGCTACAGCCAATTTCTCCAAGAAGTTGAAAAAGGCAGAGTTGAGAGAGTCAGTTTGAGTTCTGACCGGTCTACAGCTTTGGTGACACCTAAATATGACCCCAACAAAAAGATTGTTACCTTAGTTAATGACCCAGCTTTAATCAATACTCTCACAAATAAAGGTGTTGATATTGCCGTATTACCTCAAGCAGACGAAGGGTTCTGGTTTAAGGCTCTTAGCAGCTTATTCTTCCCTGTATTGTTGCTAGTTGGTTTATTTTTCCTTCTCCGTCGCGCTCAAGGTGGACCAGGTAGCCAAGCTATGAACTTTGGTAAATCTAAAGCCAGAGTGCAAATGGAACCCCAAACTCAAGTTACCTTTGGTGACGTTGCGGGTATTGACCAAGCCAAATTAGAATTAAATGAAGTTGTAGACTTTTTAAAGAATGCCGATCGCTTTACCGCCATTGGTGCAAAAATTCCTAAAGGTGTACTTTTAGTTGGACCTCCTGGTACTGGTAAAACCCTCCTCGCGCGGGCTGTTGCTGGAGAAGCAGGTGTTCCTTTCTTCTCAATTTCTGGTTCTGAATTTGTAGAAATGTTCGTTGGTGTGGGTGCTTCCCGTGTCCGCGATTTATTTGAACAAGCGAAAACCAATGCTCCTTGTATCGTCTTTATTGATGAAATTGACGCAGTAGGTCGTCAACGGGGTGCTGGTTTAGGTGGTGGTAACGACGAACGGGAACAAACCCTCAACCAGTTACTAACGGAAATGGATGGTTTTGAAGGTAACACTGGTATTATTATTATTGCTGCTACCAACCGTCCTGATGTATTAGATGCTGCTTTATTACGTCCGGGTCGTTTTGACCGTCAAGTTGTGGTAGACCGTCCCGACTACGCTGGTAGAAGTGAAATTCTCAGAGTTCATGCTCGTGGTAAAACTTTATCTAAAGATGTAGACTTGGATAAAATTGCCCGTCGGACTCCTGGTTTTACCGGTGCAGATTTATCTAACCTGTTGAATGAAGCCGCAATTTTAGCCGCCCGTCGGAATTTAACCGAAATTTCGATGGATGAAATTAATGATGCAATTGACCGTGTATTAGCCGGTCCTGAAAAGAAAGACCGGGTAATGAGCGAAAAGCGCAAAACTTTGGTTGCATACCATGAAGCAGGTCACGCTTTAGTTGGGGCTTTAATGCCTGACTATGACCCTGTGCAAAAGATTAGCATTATTCCTCGTGGTCAAGCCGGTGGTTTAACTTGGTTTACTCCCAGTGAAGACCGCATGGACACTGGTTTATATAGCCGTGCTTATTTGGAAAATCAAATGGCTGTGGCTTTAGGTGGTCGTCTGGCTGAGGAAATCATTTTTGGTGAAGAGGAAGTTACCACTGGTGCTTCTAATGACTTACAGCAAGTGGCTAGAGTAGCTAAACAAATGATAACTCGGTTTGGCATGAGCGATCGCTTGGGTCCAGTGGCCCTGGGTCGTCAACAAGGAAATATGTTCCTGGGTCGAGATATTATGTCAGAACGTGACTTCTCAGAAGAAACCGCTGCTGCTATTGACGAAGAAGTTCGGAAGTTGGTAGATACTGCTTACAGTCGAGCTAAAGAAGTTTTAGTTGATAACCGCAAGGTATTAGATGAAATTGCTCAAATGCTGATTGAAAAAGAAACCGTAGACGCTGAGGAATTACAAGAAATTCTTGGTAATAACGATGTGAAAATGGCTGCCTTTGCGTAATTTTTCCTAAACCTTTAAAAAGGGTAATTCTAGTTTTTCTGGAATTACTCTTTTTAGTTTCTTGTGAACGTTAAAGATGCTAAAATTGATCATCAATACACTCAATTTATCAAAGCTAAATTCACCAAATCTAAAAAATTTTTTGTCAAAGTATAATCAAAAAGATTTAATACCTGAGTTTTACAATTTTTTGTAGTAGTTGAAAAAACGAACTATGGAAAATAAAATCCAAAGTCCGTTTTCAAAGAGAGTCGGTAGTAAGCCGGGTTCTGTTCTCTTGCGAGGGCAGTTATCTATCTGGGATGCTTGTTACCAAACACCTCTAGCGGCTCTTTTGAAGCGGAACTGGTAAAAGACCAACCATAGTTCCTCGTGGCCTTGCTTCCAACCGGGGTTTACCGAGCCAACGCCTCTCGACGCTGCTGGTGCGCTCTTACCGCACCTTTGCACCCTTACCAATCAATAAATTGACTGGCGGTATCTTTCTGTGGCACTATCCTCACGATCGCTCGCACTGGGCGTTATCCAGCAGGTTTGGTCTTTCGGAAGCCCGGACTTTCCTCAAACCAGTCTTCATGACTAATCTGCAACTGCCCACGCCTACTCTCTTCTTTATTTTACATTTGATTGCCTGAAAATCACCAGATTCAGATCCCCGACTTTTTCCAGAAGTTGAGGATATTCATAGATCACTTTTTATTCCAAGGTAACGCATAGGTCCAAGGAAGCTTTTTAATAGTGAAAGGACAATTAATAATTGACACTGGAGGAACATTCATTCCTGGCGCAATACCGACTCTCATTTCCGAAATTCGCAGCACAATTTGTAATGAAAATTCTAAATCTTTTTTGCCATCTATAAAGTCTTTGTATAACTTCTTTTGTTTATCATTTTTCTTGATAGCAGCAACATTAATTAAGGGAGAAGCTGGTTTATATGTTCCTGATTCTTTGTCTCTTTGAAATACATCTTCTGCGGTGACATTTTCAGAAATTGTCTTTTTAGGAGCAATGATTGTCGGTACTTGAGGTATGGCTAAATCGCGGGTTACATCTGGAGATTTGCGAATCACGCGCCGAGATTGCTTGGTATGTTCAACGACGAAAGAACTATTATCCCAGTCAACATATATGGCAATACTATCTGATTTATTTTCAATACTCATTGATAACTCTTTGAGATCAGTTTCTACTTTATCCAAACCATAAGTACCTGTTTTAAAGGAAATACCCACAGTGTCTTGGAGATTTTGTTCTTTTAATTGATTATCAACAGCATCTTCTTGGAAATCTAGTTTTACTATATCGTCTATAGATTCAATCATGCGATTAAATGTCCAATAGACGGTTAGTATGTAAATCATCAAAATAATCAGATTTTGGTCACCACTTTGCATTTTTATAACCCTGATTTTCTACCCATTGGTAGATGGTAGCATAGTCTTAACTATGATTCGTCCGATTTTTTTGATTAATGTGATGAAGATTTTCACAGGTGTGACTCTCAATCATAAGAGTAAATCATCTTCATCCTATCAATCATAAAAATCATATTTCAAATTCTCTTGCAAAAGAAATACCCGCCAATTGCATTTCAATTACCAATACTCTTTGATAAATTACTTCTTGAAAACCACTACCCAATGTTTTATGCACAGTCATAGAACATCCAATGATTTTGGATGCCAGTTCTGAGTATTTATACTTTTCATTGATCATCTTTTCTTGACCCTAACTTACCCTACCCTACCTTACTTCATGATTGTCTAAGTAGAGTAACGTAAATAATTAAAGGTTTGTAGTAAGGTCTTTAGACCTGAAAGTAGGGCTAAAGCCCTAACTACGAGCCAATTTCAGAATCTGTTAACTTACTTAACATAGTTCTATTTATTTTTGTCTACCTACT